>JBFMGU010000159.1:0-24988 GCA_040752415.1 Myxococcota bacterium | reverse complement strand
AGGGGAACAACCGGGCCGCCCACGTCAGAACCGTGAGCGGCCCGGGTCCACACAGGGTCAATCCTTCACGCAGTGATCCGCCACCAGGCACGCAGCGCCGGGCGGGCACATCTCGCAGTGCTCATCCGCCAGGCAGTCCGCGTCGCCGCTGCACTCCCGCCATTCCCGGCGCTCACAGTGATCCGCCACGAAGCACGCCGCTCCCGGCGGACACATCTGGCAGTACTCGTCGGGCAGGCACTCCGCGTCGCTGCTGCAGGTGCGGAAGCCGCGCGGCTCACAGTGATCCGGCGTGTCGCAAAGCGCGTTGGGCGGGCACTTGAAACAGTACTCGTCCGGACGGCACTCCAGGTCGCTGGCGCACTCCCGCAGCGTCGGAGCGCCCGGCATGCAGTGCGGGGCCTCGTCGCAGATGGCCGGGTCGCAGCTGGTCCCGCAGTGCTCGTCCGCCAGGCACTCGGCGTCGCTGTTGCACAGGCGGTAAGGCCGCTCCCGCGGCGCGCAGTGATCCTCCACGAAGCACGCCGCTCCCGGCGGACACCGCTGGCAGTACTCGTCGGGGAGGCACTGCGCGTCGTTCTCACAGACGCGGAACGGCCGCTCCTGGCACACCTGTCCGTCGGGGCCCAGGCAGGATCCCGTGAACGGCTGGCCCTCCGTGGGCATGGGACCCTCACACGCGCAGCCCATGGGGCAGTCCTCCTGCGTGCGGCAGGTGCCCGGCTCCAGCGACTCACACCGCGACGGACCACACACGTCGCACATGGGGCAGGTGGGATCCGGCGGGCACGCATTGCAGAACATGCCCGGGCCGCATTGCTCGTCGGAGGTGCAACCGGCCACCGGCACACACTGGTAGTCGGGGCAGCACCCCGGCTCCGTCCCCGGGTCGCCCGGCGTGCCGCCACAGCTCGCCGCGCAGCCCACCACCTGGCACTCGCTCCCCGCCGGGCACGCCCCGTAGCGACCCTCGCCACAGCTCGTCTCGTCGGGGAGGCACTCACCCAGGTTCTGGTCGCGGATGAACTGGCAGCTCTGGCCGGTGGGGCACTGCTCGCTGTTGCAGCACGCGTCGAACTGCGCCGTCTCGCAGTACGCGAACTCACCGTAGTCGCACGCCACCGCCAGGCACGGACCGCAGCTGGTGAGGCGGCCCTGGTCGTCGTGGCAGCCGTCATTGCAGTTGCCGCCCTGGTAGACCGGCTGGCAGCCCGGCGCGCTGGCGCAGGTGCCCTCGTCCAGGCCCTCGCAGCCCATCACCAGCGGCTCGCACACGCCCACGCAGGACGGCGGGTAGCTGTCCGTGCACACCTCGAACCGGCAGTACGCGCCGGGACCGCACTCCACGTTGTCCGTGCAGCGCGTGACGGGGTTGGGCTCGCACACCGGCGGGCCGCACACGTCGCACTCCGGGCAGGTGGGGTCGGGCGGGCAGGTGTTGCAGCGGTAGCCGGGGCCGCAGTCCAGGTCGCGGCTGCAGTGGATCACCTGGTCCGGCTTGCAGCCCATGAAGCCTTGCGTGCACGGCGGGCAGCTCCCGGGCTCGTCGGCGGGGCAGGCCGGGCAGATCTCGCCGTAGCTGGGGATGCAGCCCGGCGTCATGCGGCAGGTGTCCTCGTCCAGGCCCTCGCAGCGCTCCACGCGCTCCACGCAGATGCCCATGGCCACCATGTCGCATTCCGGGCACGGGCTGTAGGCGAACTCGCAGTACTCCGAAGGCAGGCAGTCCAGGTCGGAGAAGCAGGTGGGCCGCGGCTCACAGCGGAAGCCCGCGGAGGGGCACGCGCACTCGCACGCCTCGTTCGGTTCGCACGCGCAGTCGCACGGCGGCGCCTCGTAGATCGCGCGGCAATCCCGACGGGCCTCGCACATCTCCGGGCTCAGCCCCTCACACCCGCCACCGCAGATGGGGATGGGGCAGGAGTGCGGGATCTGCTCGTAGCCCTGCGGCTCGCTGCCGTCGGGGCAGATGGGCTGCGCGCACTCAATGACGACGCATTCCCCCAGGTAGCGCTCCGCGCACGCGCCGCTGTTGGGATCCTCAGGGCAGGCCACCGGCTCGGAGGAGAAAGCGCAGCGCTCGTGGAAGGCGCAGTCGTAGTCGCTGGCGCACTCCCCGTTGGTGGTGCCGGCAACGCAGCGGCCGTAGCAGACCGCGGGGCAGTCGCCGCTGTCACAGCCGGGCATGGGCTCGCAGTAGTCCCAGGTGTTGCAGATCTGGCCGGGTGAGCACTCGCTGTCGGAGATGCACACCGGCGGCGGGGGCGGCTCGCTGCAGTGGATGCCGTCGTCGTCGCGGTTGCAGCAGCGGAAGTCTCCGTCGGAGAACGTCACCACCGCGCACTCGGGGTTCGCGGAGCACTCCTCACGCGTGAGGTCGTCGCAGTGGCGGGGGTCGGGGAGGCACTGGCAGATGAGGCAGCCGTCGGGGCCGGAGGCAAAGCCGTAGCGGCACGCCATCTCACAGGTCACCGGCTCACACGTCCCACCCGACGAGGAGGAGCTGGTGCTGCCGCTGCTGGAGCTGGTCTGCCCGCTGGATCCTGAGCTGGAGCTGGTGGAACTGGTGGCGCCGGGAGGATCCGAGGTCCCGCCGCAACCGGCGAGCACCACCGCGATGAGGGAGGCTGGGAGCAGGGTTGAGCGACAACAGCGCAAAACCCCTGTTTCTGGTGTCTGCATGTGCATCTCCATGAGGCCTGCCCGCGACGGCGTCACGTCAGGCGCTGAGGGTCCGTGGGGTTGGGATCAAGGCGCATGCCAGGGCCGGGCAACTCCGACGGGCATGCAAGGTGTTGAAGACATTGGGTGGGACGGAGCGTGGCGCCTCAGAAGTGCGAGGGCCCACTCCGACCCTCGCGGAAATCTGAGACGCCACGCCCGCGACGTTGCTCACGGCTGGTCGGCCACGCAGTGGTCTTCCACGAAGCATTGCGCCCCATCCGGGCACATCTCGCAGCGCATGCCTTGCGGGCAGTCGGTGTTGGCGCCGCAGGGGATCCACTCGTCATACGGGCGACGCTCGCAGTGGTCGGCCACCAGGCACGTGGCGTTGGGCGGGCACACCTGGCAGTACTCGTCGGGGAGACACTCCGCGTCGGTGCTGCAGGTGCGGAAGTCCCGCGGCTCACAGTGGTCCGCCACGAAGCAGGCGGCGCCCGGCGGGCACTTCTGGCAGTACTCGTCGGGGCGGCACTCCAGGTCACTGGTGCAGTAGCGGAGGTCCGGGGCGCCCGGCGCGCAGGTGCAGTCCGTCGTCACGTTGGCGTCGCACGCGCAGTGCTCGTCGGAGAGGCAGTCCGTGTCCGCGGTGCAGGCGCGCTGTGGCGGGATGGGCTCACAGTGGTCCGCCACGAAGCAGGCCGCGCCCGGCGGACACTTCTGGCAGTACTCCCCCTCACGACACTGCGCGTCCGTCTCACACAACCGGAACCCGCCGCCGTCGCACGCTGTGTTGACGTCGTTGGCGCTGCACGTGCCGTTGGCACAGGTGCAGCCGTCCCCGCAGTCCACGTCGCGGTTGCATGAGCCCGCCGGCAGCGACTCACAGCGCGGCGCGCCGCACACGTCGGGGCAGGCCACGGTGGGGTCATCACAGGCCGCGGGGCAGGTGTTGCAGAACATGCCCGGGCTGCAGTCGTCGTCGGTGGCGCACTGGGCGGGCTGCACGCAGGCGTACTCCGGGCAGCAGCCAGCGGTGCCGCCGTTGGGGTCGGTGGCCACGCCGTCACACCAGCTGGCGCAGCCAATCACCGTGCACTCGCTTCCCGCGGGGCACTCGCCGAAGTTCCCGCCGCCGCACTGCGTGTTGGGGATGCACTCACCCAGGTTGATGTCCCGACGGAAGACGCACGCCTCACCGCTGTCGCAGCCTTCGTTTGCGCAGCACGGCTGGAAGCCCGGGGTGGCCTCACACCGCGCGAACGGCATCACCGGGCACGCAATGTCGGTGCACGGACCGCAGCTGATGATGCGACCCTCGTCGTCGTGGCAACCGTCATTGCAGGTGGACGGCTCATACACCGGCTGGCAGCCGCGCGTGGCGGAGCAGGTGGTCTCGTCGGTGATGGCGTCGCAGCCGGTCTCATTGGGCACGCAGGTGCCGGTGCACGTGCCGTCGGGGGTGGGCACGCAGTTCACGTCGAGCTCGCAGTGCGCGGTGGGGCCGCACTGGGCGTCGCTGGTGCAGCGCGTGACCGGGTTGGGCTCGCACACGGGCGGTCCGCACACGTCGCACTCCGGGCAGCTGGGGTCCGGCGGGCAGGTGTTGCAGCGGTAGCCGGGGCCACAATCCGCGTCGCGGCTGCAGTAGGGCTGCTCCACCGGCGCGCACCAGGAGTACGTGTTGCAGTCATTGGTGGTGACGCACTGCTCGGGCGGGACGTTGGGGCCACACTCGCACAGGTACACCGGCTTGCAGCCGTCCACGACGAGACAGGTGGCCTCATCCAGGCCCTCGCAGCGCGAGGCGCGCGGCACGCACAGGCCCATGGGGAGGCGGTCGCACTCCGGGCACGGGTCATAGCTGAAGTCGCAGAACTCGCCGGGGCGGCATTCCTGGTCGGAAAAGCACCACGGACGGGTCACGCACTGGAACTGGCCCGGCGGGCAATCACACGCGGGGCAGGCTTCGTTCGTCGTCGCGTCGCACGGCGGGCAGACGCACTCGTCAATCGTGAACTGTGACTCGCAGTCGGGACGGGCCTGGCATTCCTCCGGCGTCAGCGTTTCGCACGCGCCGGTGCAGATGGGGACCGGGCACCCGTGCGGAACCGTCTCGTAGCCCGAGGGTGTGGACCCGTCGGAGCACAGCGGCTCCACCGCGGGGCAGACCACCGGCTCGCATGTGCCCGTGGGCGGCATGAAGCAGTTGGGGTCGGTGAAGTCGTTGCAGCCCGTGGCGTCGGAGGAATACGCGCAGTACTCGGAGTCCAGGCAGTCGTAGTCGCTGTAGCACTCTCCGTTGCTGCCGGCGGTGATGCAGCGGCCGTAGCACACGGCGGGGCACGCATCGCCCGGGGCGCAGTCGGGGGGCGGGTCGCAGTAGTTGGTGGTGTCGCAGACCTGACCTTCACGGCATTCCGCGTCGGAGATGCAGCCGGTGGGGGGCGGGGGCTCACCGCAGATGATGCGGCCGTCCACGTCGCGCTCGCAGCACTTGAAGTCGGCGGAGGTGGGGTCGCCAAAGGTGACAATGGCGCAGTCCGCGCGGGTGGCGCACTCGTCGCGCGCGAGCGTGGCGCACGAGGCGGGGTTGGGCTGGCAGCCGCAGACGGGGCAGCCGTTCTCGTCGGTGAGGTAGCCGTACGGACAGGCGATGTCGCAGAGCACCGGCGGACATTCCCCGCCGCCGCTGGAGGAGCTGGTTCCTCCCGACGAGGAGCTGGACACCTCCCCGCTGGAGCTGCTGGTGGACCCGTTGTTGCCGCTGGATGACGACGACGACGACGACGAGGCCTCTCCGCTGCTGGAGCTGCTGGCCTCACCGCTGGATGACGACGACGCGGAGCTGGTGGACGCCCCGCCGCTCGACGAGCTGCTGGTCTCCCCGCCCGGGGTCCCCGTGGGGCCGCACGCCGCCAACACCGCCGCCAGCGCCACCGCGCTCCAACGGCCCATTTCGTTCATGCCCATCCGCATGGATTCCTCCCTGGCGGCCGCAAGCCAACGCGTCGCCTGGGGAAACCTGTAGCAGAAGCCCAAGCACCCGGATCCGACGACACACCGCGCCACGAGGAGACGGAAGCCCCTCCGCGATATTGGAGGGCTTGCGGGGAGCAACGCCACGACGGCATGGTGCGCGTCGTGAAGGCCATCATCATCAGCCAGGGGCGGGTCATTGACGGTCTGGGCGACCCGGCCGAGGACGCATTGTTTGCCGGCTCCACCGTCGGAGAGATGGTGGACGCGGCGTGCATGGAGCTGGGCGCGCAGCCGGTGCGGCTCAAGATGGGTGAGCCCCACGGCATTTCCGCCGACGAGAAGGTGCTCGTGTTGGCGGCGGACCTCTTTGCCACGGTGAGCGTGCTGCAGCCGTTTCTGGCGCGCGCGTTGGGGATGGGCGGGGTGCAACGGCTGGCGCTGCGACGGACGCCCTCGGTGGAGTTCACGCTGCCCATGCAGGCGGTGGACGTGGCGCCGCTCACCGACGCGGAGCGGGCGGTGGTGCCGTCGGGGAGGCTGGCGGCGCGGGAGCGCGTGGCAACGGAGAAGGTGCTCTACGACGCGTTCGTGTGCACCGGCGCGGACCTGGGGGCGACGGTGGACGCGGCCACGTTGCGGTCGCTGCGCGAGAAGGGAACGCCGCTGCTCGTCGACAAGAAGGAGCTCATTGTTCCCACGCGGCTGCCCATCCTGCCCATGGCGGGACAGACGCAGGCCGCCACCATGGACTTTCCGATCACCTCCAGCGTGGCGGTGCAGCTGCGGCACTGGTGTCACGTGCTGTGGCTGAACCAGTTGGCGCCGGGCATCACGCTGAACCTGGCCATCCGACAGAACAAGCTGGGCGCGCTGCTGCGCGTGCTCACCGGCTTCTCCTTCCGACGAGAACGCGTGCTGCAGCGCATCTCCGTCATCCACCCCACCGCGCGCGTGCATCCCACGGCGTACGTGGAGGCCAGCATCATCGGTCCGGGGGCGGTGGTGGGGGCGCGCGCCAGTGTGCGCAACAGCTACGTGGCAAAGGATGCCGAGATTGGGGACCACGCCACGGTGCTCTCCTCCGTCGTGGGGCAGCGCGCGTTTGTGACGCCCAAGACGTTCCTGGTGTGGTGCGCGGTCTATCCCGACGCGGTGGTGGGCAACTTCAAGCTGCAGGTGAGCCTGGTGGGGAAGGGCGCGCACGTGAATGCGTGGGCCGGGCTCATTGACGCCAAGTTCCAGGGCAGCGTGCGCGTGGAGCTCGACGGGAAACTGCACAGCACCGAGCGCAGCTTCCTGGGCTCATGCATTGGCCACGGCGCGCAGGTGGCGTCCAAGGTGCTCATCCACCCCGGTCGGGTGGTGCCCAATGGCGCGGTGGTGATCATGCGCCCCGACGAGGTCATCAGCACCATCCCGGCCCAGCTGGCGCCCGGGGTGCCCATGGTCCGCGACGAGGGAACGCTCAAGCCGCTTGCTTCGCTGAAAAGCGGAGCGAGATAGGGTATGAATGACGACGGATGTGGCCCGGTAACTCAGGGGTAGAGTGGTAGCATTACAAGCTGCGTGCCGTGGGTTCAAATCCCACCCGGGCTACTTGAGGAACTCCGCAGAACACCGCGGAGTTTTTCGTTTGTACGGCCTCAATGCCGGTGGTGCAGGTCCGGGACGTGCGGGTGGTCATGTTCCAGCGCCTCATGCTCGTGCGCGTGGGTGTGCTCGACGTCGGGGGCCAGACCCGGATGCGCATGCGTGTGATGCCCGTCGTCGTGCCGGTGCTTGTGCGTGTGGGTCAACGCGGGATGGACGTGCGCATGCGTATGCGACGCCCTCTGTACCAGCCACACGCCCACCGCCATCATCACCCCCGCCAGCAGCTGCGTGGCCAGCACCGGCTCGTCGAGGATCATCCACGAGACCAGGAGGCCCATGAACGGAGCCGTCGAGAACAGGACCTGGGAGCGGGTGGCGCCCAGACGCTGCGCGCCGCCAATGTAGAGGACCAGCGAAACACCGTAGGACAGCGCGCCCAGCACCAGCGCCAACAGCACGGGTGACGACGAGGCGGGCATCGGTTCCAGCACGGCGCCGAGCCCCAGGTTCACCGCACCGGCCACCAGTCCCTTGATGCACGTCATCTGCGCGGGCGTGAACCCGTCGTTGACGGCGGTCAGGTTGTTGTCCACGCCCCATGCGAAACACGCCATGACGACGAACAACGCCGCCACGCCGCCACCTGCGCCCTCCGCTATCGACAAGAACGCACTCGCCCCGAACATGACGAGCACGGCGGCCCAGACGCGCGCGCCGAGGTGTTCGCGGAAGAAGAGGAACGAGAGGAGCGCGGTGGCCGTGCCTTCCAGGTTCAACCACAGCGACGTCGATGACGCGGGCGCCAGCTTCAGCCCCGTCAGCAGGAGCACCGGCGCCACCACGCCGCCAAACAGCACCGCGCCCGCCAGACGCAGGACGTTGAGTCGCTGCACCGCCTTCAAGGGCGTACGCAGCGCGAAGGGAAGGGTGACCACCGCCGCCCCGAGGTAGAGCAGGCCCGCCAACGTCTGCGCACCGACGGAATGGAGCAGCACCTTCGACGCCGGAGTGGCCACCCCGAACAGCGCCGCGGCAATGAGACAATCCAACCAGGCACGCGCCACGCGCCAGCCTCCGTGATGCCACTGTCCATAATCCGTCGCATGACGGCAAGCACCGTGTCAGCGGTGACGTCGGAGCGGATGTTGGAGGTGTTGCCCTCCCAGGCGATGGGATACCTCCTCGACGCCGTCGTGCCGTCCGACGCATGTGACCCGTTGCTGTGCGTGCTATCGGGTGCCTCCGTGTCGCCCGCGTCGCAAGATCCCGTGCGCATTGCCCCCCGCGTGTTCCTCCACGTTGCGGGCACGCCCCCGCCGCCGCATCCTCCCGACGCCATTGTGCTCCCCACCATCCCCAGCCGCGCGTTCGGTGACGGCTCCCACCCAACGACACGCCTGTGCGCGCGCGCAGTGGACCTGTGGTGTCGTCAACACCATCCCACCGCCGTGCTGGACGTGGGCACGGGCACCGGCGTGCTGGCGCGTTTGGCGCGGGCGCATGGGGCGCGGTTCGTCGTCGGAACGGACATAGACGGAACCGCGCTCGCGGCCGCTCGCGCCAACGCCGCGCTGGACCAGCACGAGGTGGAACTGGTGCTGAAAAACCGTCCGCCCGACGCGTGGGGCGCACGCTTTGACCTGGTGGTGGCCAACATCCTCGCGGGGGTCCTCCTGGAGCTGGCCGACGCGCTGGTGCGGGCCATGGCGCCAGGTGCGGCGTTGATGCTGAGTGGTTTCACGCCGGTGCAGGCTCCCGCGCTGCGTGCGGCATTCTCGTCGAGAGGGTTGCTTCCGGACGTCCAGGCGCAGCTTGAGGGATGGGCGGTGTTGCAGCTCCGTCGCGCGGCGTGAGTCACAGGTGGCGCAGGCGGAGGCGACGCCCCGACGGGAAAACAGCTGCTTCCCGTCGGAGGCGCGCGGTGATCACTTCTTCAGGTTCTCGAGCGCGAAGTCCCAGTTCACCAGCTTCTGCATGAAGGTCTCGATGTACTTGGGACGGAGGTTCCGGTAGTCGATGTAGTAGGCGTGCTCCCACACGTCGATGGTGAGCAGCGCCTTGTTGCCGTGCTTCATGGGCAGGTCCGCGTTGCCCGTCTTCATGACGACGAGCTTGCCGCCCTTCTCCTGCGCCAGCCACGCCCAGCCCGAGCCGAACTGCGTGGCCGCGGCGTTGGAGAACTCCTCGGAGAACTTCTCGAAGGAGCCGAAGTCGCGGTTGATGGCCGCGGCCAGGTCGCCCGTGGGCTTGCCGCCGCCGTTGGGCTTCATGCAGCTCCAATAGAACGTGTGGTTCCACACCTGCGCGGCGTTGTTGAAGACGCCACCGTCGCTGCTCATGATGATGTCCTCAAGGCTCTTGCTCGCCTCGGGCTTGCCTTCCAGCAGCTTGTTCAGGTTGGTCACGTAGGCGTTGTGATGCTTGCCGTGGTGGTATTCCAGGGTCTCCGCGCTGATGTGCGGCGCAAGCGCGGTCTTGTCGTACGGAAGCGGCGGGAGTGAGAAGACCATGGCAACTTTCTCCTGTGGTTGGAACGCGTTGGCAGGTCACGCGTCGAGAGGTTGGGTGTCCTTGTAGGCGCGTTGTGACGAGGACACTGCCGTCGCTCCAATACGTTGGCAACGCGCCAATCGTTTGGAATCGACGTCACGCATCCAGGCACGCGCAACCGACGGACAACCGCCGCGATTCCCTGCAGCAATGGGGCCGTGGACGCAAGAGCGGCCACCGTGGCCGCGCTGTTCCCCGTGGCATCGCGCTCACGCCGGCGGCCGGCACCCCGCACGCCTTTGAAGTGCGCGGCCAGGGGATGGCACACGCCATGCGAAGGGCCGGTTGGAAACTCCGGAGGAACGCGCCGATGCGCAGGTACTTCCCGCTGATCCTCGCCGCCCTCGTCGTGCTCCCGGTGGCGTCCCGGTCGTCCAACGCGCCCGCGGTGTCCGCTCCGCGCACGCCCGCGGTCCAGCGCGCGCTGGAGATGCTGCGTGACATCCACAACGACAATGCGCGCTTCGTCCACGAACATGACAGTCGCTACTTCGCGCCGTTCCGGGACACGCAGTCGCCGCGTGCGGTCATGCTGACCTGCGCGGACTCCCGCTTTCACGCCAACGCCGTGGATGCGAGCCCGGACGGGGACCTGTTCGAGGTGCGCAACATCGGCAACCAGCTGGATCTCTCGCTGGGCAGCGTGGAGTACGGCGTTCGGCATCTGCATGTGCCAATGCTGTTGATCGTGGGGCACGTGGGGTGTGGCGCGGTGCGGGCGGCCATGGAGGACTACGGGCATGAGAGCCCCTCCATCCGACGAGACCTGGACGGCCTGCACTTGCCCGTCTCCCACGCTCCCGCCGAAGGCACGCTGGAGGGGCGGTGGCGCGCGGCGGTGATGGCCAACGTGCATGACCAGGTGGACCACGCGCTGGCAGAGTTCTCGTCGGAGGTGGAGGCGGGCAAGCTGCTGGTGGTGGGCGCTGTCTACGACTTCCGCGGCGAGCTCCAGGCCGCCCCGGGCACGCTGCACGTGCTGAACGTGAACGGTCGTCGGGACGGGCCCCTGTTGTCCGCGGCGCGCGCCGCGACACGTTGAAGCCGACGTTGTTTCACCTCTGTTTCACTGTTTCACGCCCCGGCGCCGGCCCAGCGCAACACTGGCGCGCCCGTCGGAGAAGTCCCTCGGCGGAGCGGGCGCTACCGCAACGGATGCGCGTCTTCCCTCGGCGTCGTCGTGGCACACCCGATGCTATCCCCGCTCCAGGCAACCTTGGACAGTGGAGGAAACAGCGATGACAGCCAGGATTGAACCCTTCTACGACGCGCGGACGTCCACGTTGACATTCGTGGTCTTTGACGGGGACTCGAGAGACGCGGTGGTGATTGACCCGGTGCTGGACTACGAGCCGGCGGGCGGCTTCACGTGGACGGAGTCGGTGGACCAGGTGAGCGCCTTCGTGCGCAAGCACGACTTGAAGCTGCACTGGGTCCTGGAGACGCACGCGCACGCGGACCACCTCTCCGCATCACAGGTGCTCAAGGCGCGGCACGGCGCGGGGGTGGCCATTGGGGAGCGCATCCGCGAGGTGCAGGAGACGTTCAAGACGGTGTTCAACATGCCGGTCACGTTCCGGACGGACGGCAGCCAGTTTGACCGTCTGCTGAAGGACGGGGAGACGGTCCAGGCGGGCACGCTGAAGGTGGGCGTCATCTCGACGCCGGGACACACTCCGGCGTGCCTCACGTACCAGGTGGACGACGCCATCTTCACCGGCGACGCGCTCTTCACGGAGGACTACGGGACGGGCCGTTGCGACTTCCCGCGTGGCTCCGCGGACGCGCTGTATGCGTCCATCCAGAAGCTGTACCGGCTGCCGGACGCCACGCGGGTCTACGTGGGGCATGACTACCAGCCCGGTGGTCGCGCCATGCGCTACATGACGACGATTGGCGAGTCCAAGGCGCGCAATCCGCAGCTCAGTGCCAGCACCACCCGGGAGCAGTTCGTACGTTTCCGGACGGAGCGTGATGCCACGTTGTCGGCGCCCAAGCTGTTGTTCCCGTCGGTGCAGGTGAACGTGGATGCGGGTCGGCTTCCCGGGCCCGCGGCCAACGGCATCCGCTACCTGCAGGTTCCGCTCAACTTCCTCCGCCCGGCGAACGAGCTGGGTGAGCCGGTGAAGAAGAGCTGAGCGCAGGACGTCACGTTGAACCACGGCCGCGTCTCGCAAGGGGCGTGGCCGTTTTCTTTTGCGTCCAAGGACGTTGCTCCCCGTGACGACGTCAAACCGGTGCGGCTCCCGTGTCAGCGCGCCCCGCCGCCGCACCTTTCGGACTGCGGTATGCAGTACCGCTTTGACTCGGGCGGGGCGGTCGAAACGGCAAGGGCCGCTTCCGTCCATCCCCGGAAGCGGCCCCGTGTTGTTGCATGTGTTTCAGGCCTGTTTCACGCCCGACCGCGCGCCAGCGTGGCGGGTCTCTCCCTGGCCATGCTGATGATCGCGGCCACCAACGGTACCGCCACGGCGCCCAGCACCCAGGGCCAGTGGGTCTTCATGGAGAACTCCATGCCCAGCGCGCGCGGCACTTCCTGCACCAGGATGAACGCGCTCATGACGACGATGAACCACGCAAACACCTTCCGCAGCGTCTCCTGCGCAATGCGTCCCGCCAGTCCACCACCCACAAAGCTCCCCGCCACCGCGGCGACGGTCACGAGGAGTGCCACGGTCCAGTCCACCTCCACCTTGCTGAGGTACCCGGCAAACGCGGCGTAGCTCTTCATGGCAATGACCAGGAGGCTGGTTCCCACGGCGTGGCCCATGGGCAGGCGTCCCAGCAGGACCAGCGCCGGCACCACGAGGAACCCTCCACCGGCGCCCACCAGTCCGGTCACCGCGCCCACCGCCAGTCCCTCGGCAATGATCTTCCCCACGGGCAGCTGCGGAAGCGTTCCCTCGACCTGGTCATTGGCGGGTGGGGACGCCTTCTTGCGCATCATGGCCACGGACGTCACCAGCATCATGACGCCAAAGGCCACCAGGAGCGCGGTGGGTGGAATGTAGTGCGCCACGCGACCCGCGGAGTACGCGCCCACCATGCTCGTCAATCCGAACAGCGCACCGGTCTTCCAACGCACCCGTCCGCCACGGGCGTGGGGAATCAGGGCGGTGACGCTCGTGGTCCCCACCACCAACAGCGACATGGCAATTGCGTGGTGAGTCTCCAGTCCCAGCACGTAGACCAGGATGGGCACGGTCAGGATGGACCCGCCTCCTCCCAGCAATCCCAGTGAAACACCAATGCCCACCGCGAGAAGCAGGCCGAGCAGAAAGGTGGGCGTGAGCAGGTCCATCGGTTTCCTCCGTCGAGTTCTTCCCGACGAGGAACTGCACCCGTTGTGCCACCCCCCACCGCCATGAACCTGGTGCTGGCTGAATCACCCGCGTGTTTCACGTGTTGCACTGTGTGTTTCACGCCGTCTCAGTGACGCAATAACGCACCCGCCCGCCTCCTCCCGACAACGGTGCCGGGGGAAGCGGGCGAGCGTGTTGCCGACGATGGTCTGGTTCAGCGCGCGACGGGCAGGCCCGCGGCGTTCCACGCCAGCATGCCTCCCACCATGTTCATCACCCTGGTGAACCCCATGGCTACCAGCGCCGCCGCCGCGTTCCCGCTGCGACCTCCGGAGCGACACACCACCACCACCTCCTCGTGGCGCGGCCAGGGCGCCGCCGCGGCAACCACCGTGGACAGCGGTACGTGCTCCACGCCCTCAATGTGGCCCAGCTCGCCGTGGAGCTCGGCGGTCTCGCGCACGTCCACCACGCGCACGCGGCCCTTCATGTCATGCACCTGCTGGACCGTGACGTCGCGAAAGCCGCGCGCGTTGGGGGCCGCCGAACCGTAGAAACCTGTTTGCATGTTCTCCTCCGGTCACGCCGCGGGCGCAGCGGCCATGCCGCAGGCGCGGTTGGCGGGCACGGCTTCGCGCAGCTTCCTGGGCGGCGGAAGTCCCAGCCCGTTCATGATGGCCACGAACTCGTCGCGCGTCTTCGCTGCCACACGCGGGTTGAACAGCTTCTCCTCGCGGATGGAGGTGCTGGTGAAGCCCTTGTAGTCGTGGCCGGGGTAGACCACGGTGTCGTCGGGAAGTGCGAACAGCACGCGCGTGATGGAGTCATGGAGCTGGTAGGGGTTTCCGTTCTGGAAATCGCTGCGGCCGCAGCCGCGCACCAGCAGCGTGTCCCCGGTGAACACCATGCCATTCACGTGGAAGCTCATCCCGTCGTCGGTGTGGCCGGGTGTGGCCAGCGCGGTGATGGCCACGTTCCCCACGCGCAGCACGTCGCCGTGGCGCAGCTTGAGGTCCACGCAGGGCGCTCCCACCTCGCTGGCCACCGTGAGGGCGCCGGTCTGCTCCCGCAACAGGCCCGCCGCGGTGACGTGGTCCGCGTGCACGTGCGTCTCCAGGACGTACTTGAGGGTCAGGCCCAGCTCGCGGATGAGACGCAGGTCGCGCTCCACCTGCTCACGCACGGGGTCGATGAGGACGGCCTCGTGCGTGGTCGGGTCCGCCAGCAGGTAGGTGTAGGTTGAGCTTTCCTGGTCGAAGAGTTGTCGGAACAACATGACTTCCTCCGTGGTGTGAAACGTTTCAACGCGCGAGGCCGGGGTTGGCGACGGGAATGCTCCGGTTGCTCTCCGGGCCACCGTTCCTGCTCGGGTGGTTGAGGACGTATTGGGTCAGGTGCTGGAGCAGCATTCCGGCCACCATCGTCGCCACGAAGACCGCGGATGTTGCGCTGCCGCCGGCCAGGCTGGTGAGTCCCGGGCCCGGGCAGTAGCCGGCCAGCCCCCAGCCCACGCCGAAGATGGCGGCGCCCGCCAGCAGTTTCCCGTCGACATCCTTGCGCGTGGGAACGTGGAACGTGCTCTCGAACAGCGGGGCAGGGCGCCGTCGGATGAGACGGTAGGCCACCGCGTGCACGCCAATGGCGCCGAGCATCACCAGCGCCAGACTGGGATCCCAGGCGCCGCTGACGTCGAGGAACCCGGTCACCTTGGCGGGCTCGGTCATGCCGGAGACCAGCAGCCCAACACCAAACAACAACCCGCCGGCAAATGCCGTGACATGCGACTTCATCAGAAACCTCCAACCAGGTGCCGGACGACGAACACGGTGATGCCGCCGGTGACCATGAACGTGATGGTGGCCAGGACGGAGCGCGTGCTCTGGCGACTGATGCCGCACACGCCGTGGCCGCTGGTGCAGCCATTTCCCAGCCGGGTGCCAAACCCGACGAGGAGGCCCGCCGCCGCGGTCATGGGAAGCGAGGCCACCGGCTGCCCAAGTGCGTGGGGAGCCAGCACCACCGCGCCCGCGCCCGCCACGAGCAACCCGCCAAGGAAGAAAGCGCGGAAGGCACGGTCCGTGGTGCACTTCTGCAGCAATCCGCCAACAAACCCGCTGATGCCGGTGACCTTGCCGTGCGCCACCAGGATCAGGCTCGAAGACAAGCCAATCAACAGCCCGCCGACGAGGGCGGGAACCGGCGTGAAGTTCTCCATCTGTGAGCTCCTTGCCCGGTCTCCAAGGCAGGGAGCGTGCCAACGTCGCGCGGGTGAAGCAGATGTTTCGCGCAGCGGGAGCGGCGGGAGGAGCAACAGAACGCGTTGCACCCGCGTTTCACCAATGTTTCGCCGGGTTTCAGCGGCTGCCGTTGGACGCTTCGGCCTCGGCCTCCAGCCCCGCGGCGCGCATGCGGCGCCACAACGTCACGCGTGAGATGCCCAGGATCCGTGCGGCGCGTTGCCGGTTGCCGCCGGCGCGCTCCAGCGCGGCCAGGAGCCGGCGGGTCTCGTCGTCGGGGGCGGGGGTGGCGGGAGCGGTGGCCACCGGCATCTGGGGCTCCACGCCTTCCAGCTCGGGTGGGAGGTCGCCGGGGAGGAGGACGGGGCCGTCACCCATGGTGAACGCGTAGGTGAGGGCGTTGCGCAGCTCCCGGATGTTCCCGGGCCAGGGATAGGACTCCAGGATCCGCATGGCCGCCGGGGAAATCTGCTCAATCCGTCGTCGTCCCCGCCCGTTCAGCTCCTCGACGAACCGCTCGGACAACAGCGCGACGTCGACCGGCCGTTCCCGCAGCGCCGGGAGGAAGATGGGAATCACGCGCAGCCGGTACATCAGGTCCGCGCGGAAGCGCCCCGCCTCCACCTCCTTGCGCAGCGCCCGGTGCGTGGCGGAGACGATGCGCACGTCCACGGGAATGGCGTCACGGCCACCCACCGGGAGCACGGTCCGCGTCTCCAGCACGCGCAACAGCTTGGCCTGCAGCTCCAGGGGGAGCTCGGCCACCTCGTCGAGAAACAGGGTGCCACGGTGGGCCATCTGCAGGTGCCCGGGCGTGTCCTTCACCGCGCCGGTGAACGCGCCACGGGCGTGGCCAAACAGCTCGCTCTCCAGGAGGCTCGCCGGGAGCGCGGCGCAGTTGAGCGCGCGGAACGGGCCGTTCTTGCGGGCGCTGAGGTCATGGATGGCGCGCGCCACCAGCTCCTTGCCGGTGCCCGTTTCCCCGCGGACCAGCACGGTGACGTCTTCACCCGCCACGCGCTCCACCAGGCGCAACACGCGCTTCATGCCGGGGTCCTGCGTCCACATGCCGTGGAAGAGGACAGGGCCTTCGGCGTCGGCGTGACCGGCGTGCTCCAGCATCAGGAGCCACGCGCGGTCGCGGACGGAGCCCAGGGGAACGGCACGCACGCGCACCAGCTGCTCGGGGTCCTCGGCGTTGGGACGCGGGATGAGCGCCTGCACCGCCCGACCTTCCGCCATGGCCTCCGCCACCGGCCGCTTCTGGCCCTGCCCGCACAGCAGCTTCACGGCGTGCGCGCCCAGCGGCACGGGGAAGCCAAGCAGCGGCTCCACCCCCGGCGTGGCCAGCACCACGCGCAGCTCGTCGTCGAGGACCAGCGCGGCACCCGCGGTGGCCTGCAGCGCCATGCCCACCGGACCCTGGCCGTTTCCCGTTTCAGCGTGTTTCCTGGCCATGCAACACCTCACCGCTTGCGCTGCCGCTGGGGCAGTCGGGTGCAACACCGGTGCAACATGTTGCACCACGGTGAAACAGGCCGCAAGGCGCGGTGCTCAGTTCACCACGTGGGCGCGCTGGTACAGGTGCATGCCGCCGGTGCGGAACGCGTGCTGGTACACCCCTCCGCCCCCCACCACGGGGAACACGCGCGGCGGATCAACCTCGGAGTACAGCATGAAGTAGTCCGGCAGCGGCCCCGCGCGTTCGAACGCGGGCATGCCTTGCCACAGCGTGATGGCGCCGTCGTAGAACCGCTTCTCCACGTCGGGACGCCAGTGCACCACCAGGTGGGGCGTGCCCACGAACGTGTAGGTGAAGCCCAGGTTCCGCTGCTGCACGTACGCGGGAAAATGCTCGAGCACCGGCCACGTGAACGGCGTCATCTTGGGCTCCGCCCGACCCGGCCAGATGATGCTCCGCTTGGGCGGCACGGCGGCCACGAGCGCGTCCAGGTCGCCCAGCCGGCGTGTGAAGGACGCAAAGTCGGCGCGCACCTGCCAGGACGCCATCAACGCCACGGCCACCACCAACCCGCCCAACGCGGCGGCCAGCCTGCGCGGGACCGGCGCCACGCCGGCGACGAGAAACAGGAACGCGAACGTGGCGATGCGCCCGAAACCCCAGCGCACCACGGTGGAGATGTCATTGGGCACGGAGAAGTAGAGCAGCAGGGAGACCAGCCCCGCGGCGGTCAATCCCACGTCGAGGCTGCGCGCCGTACTCCGCCAGCCGTCTCGTCGTGCGGCGCCACCCAGACCCACCACCGCGGTCACGAGCGCAATGAGCAGCACGGGGAAGGCGGTCTCCTCGGCGTCGGGGGTGAAACCGCCGAAGAGGTAGTGGCCAAACCAGCCCACGCGCTCCCAGGGAGAAGGACCAAACACCGTCTCGCCCGGGCGATGTTCACCGGAGAGCAGGGCGCGCCAGGTCCACCACAGCACCATCAGCCCCGAGGGAAGGAGCGGGGAGAGCCCCATCACCCGTCGACGCCACGGCTCCCGCTCCGCCAACGAAACCACGCCACACGCCAGCCCCCACACGCCCACCGCGAGGCCATGACACGCCAGCAACACGACGCCGACCAGAGTTGCGAACAACCAGCGCGTTGCGTTGGGCCGTTGCAGCCACCAGCAGTGCGCGGCCACCCCGGCGATCACCAGCGGCGTGGCGACGTAGAACGGCAGGAAGCCGTAGGCGAGCGCGTGGTTGTAGAGGACGGGGAACGCAAACAGCGCCAGCCACACCGGTCGTCGACGCACGCGCAGCAGCACCGCCAGCGCCAACGGGATGCCCAGCATGGCCAGGATGACGACGGCGCGCCCCGCGTCGACCACGTCGAGTCCCAGCAACGTGAGCGCGCGCCAGAGCACGTAGGTGGCCACGTACGGTGAGTCCAGGCGGATCTCGTACAGGGCGGTGACGTCGGGGTCGTGGCCGTGCGCGAGCCACAGCGCCACCTGGGCGCCGTGCTGCGGCAGGTCCACCATGGGCAGGTAGCGGTTCTGGAGGATGGGCCACGCGGCAGCCAGCGCAAGCACCGCGCCCACGACGAGGACAACCCCGTCCCGCGCCGTCGCGACGCGCTCGTCGGTGGCCGACATGGCGCGCACTACACCACGTGCTCGACGAGGCCGGCAAACGTCACGCTGGGGGTGATGGCACCGCCACGGACACGCAGGTCCGCGCCACGGTGCTTGGAACCAGCGTCAGTGCGCGGTTTCCGGCGTGGTGACGGGCGGCGTGGCGGGCACTGCCGCGGCGGGGGCAGGGGCCACGGGCTGCGGATTCGGCTGCTCCTTGCGCGTGAGCTGCTCGAAGAACCGCTCCGGGTCCTCCAGCGCCAGGGCCAGCTTCAGCACCTCGTCCATGTGCTCCACGGGGTGGATGGTCATCTTCCCGCGCACCGCCTTCGGGATGTCGACGAGGTCCTTGGCGTTGTCCTTGGGAATGACCAGCGTGCGGATGCCACCGCGGTAGGCCGCCAGCGCCTTCTCCTTCAGCCCGCCAATCGGCAGCACGCGACCGCGCAGCGTGATCTCGCCCGTCATCGCCACGTCGGCGCGCACGGGGATCTTGGTCAGCGCGCTCACCAGCGACGTCGTCAGCGTGATGCCGGCGGAGGGGCCGTCCTTGGGGGTGGCGCCTTCCGGCACGTGCAGGTGCACGTCGATGTTGTTGTAGAAGTCGCGCGGGAGACCCAGGCTGTCGGCGCGGGAGCGCACGTAGCTCATGGCGGCCTGAGCGGACTCCTGCATCACGTCGCCCAGCTTGCCGGTGATGATGAGCTTCCCCTTGCCGGGCATGATGGTGCACTCGGTGGTGAGCATCTCACCGCCCACCTGCGTCCAGGCCAGACCCGTGGTGAGCCCAATCTGGTTGGTGCGCTCCTTCTTCGCCGGACGGAACCGACGCACACCCAGGAACCTCCGCACCATCTTCCGGTCAATCTCCACCGGCCCGATGGTCTTGAGGTCGATGTCCAGCTTGCGCGCCTGCACCGTGGCGGGTGCCCCGTCGCCACCGGGCAGCGGGACGGCCTGTTCCTGCGCCGGCGTCTTGGCCGCGTTCTCGGCGAGCGTGGTGGCCGCCTTCTCCTCCGCTTCCTTGACGATGTTCTTGGCCACCTTGCGCATGCACGTGGCCAGCTCTCGCTCCAGGTTCCGGACGCCGGCCTCACGCGTGTACGCGTGCAGCACGTGCAGCAGCGCGTCCTCCTTGAAGGAGACCGCCACGTCCTTGAGCCCGTTCATCTCCTTCTGCTTGGGGATGAGGTAGCGCTTGGCAATGGCCACCTTCTCCGGCTCCGTGTAGCCAGCCAGACGGATGATCTCCAGGCGGTCCTGCAGCGGCACGGGGATGCCGGAGAGCGTGTTGGCGGTGCAGATGAACATGACCTTGGAGAGGTCGTAGTCCACGTCGAGATAGTGGTCGTTGAAGACGCTGTTCTGCTCGGGGTCCAGCACCTCCAGCAGCGCGCTCGCCGGGTCGCCGCGGAAGTCCTGGCTCATCTTGTCAATCTCGTCCAGGAGGATGACGGGATTGCTGCTGCCGCCCTTGCGCAGCGCCTGGATGAGCTTGCCCGGCATCGCCCCGATGTACGTGCGACGATGCCCGCGAATCTCCGCCTCGTCGCGCACGCCGCCCAGGGAGATGCGGACGAACTTGCGACCCGTGGCACGCGCAATGGAACGCGCCAGCGAGGTCTTGCCCACGCCCGGCGGCCCCACGAAGCAGAGGATGGGCCCACGCATGCCGCCCACCAGCTTCTGCACGGCCAGGTACTCGAGGATGCGCTGCTTGATGAGCTTGAGGCCGTAGTGATCCTCGTTGAGGACCTTCTGCGCCTCCACCACGTCCAACTTGTCCTCGGTGAACTCCTCCCACGGCACCGCCAGCATCCAGTCCAGGTAGTTGCGCACCACCGTGGCCTCGGCGCTCATGGGGCTCATCATCTTGAGCTTCTTGATTTCGCGCTTGGTCTTCTGCAGCGCCTCCGCGGTGAGCTTCTTGCTCTTGAGCTTCTCTTCCAGCTCCAGGATCTCGTTCTTGAATTCGTCCTTCTCGCCGAGCTCCTTCTGGATGGCCTGCATCTGCTCGTTGAGGTAGTACTCCTTCTGCGTCTTCTCCATCTGACGCTTCACGCGGGTGCGAATCTTCTTCTGCACCTGCATGATCTCAATCTCGCCCTGCATCAGCTCGAACAGCCGCTCCAGGCGCTTGCCGGCGCTCTGCTGCTCCAGGATCTGCTGCTTGTCGGCGGGCTTCAGGGCCAGGTGGGAGGCAATGGTGTCGGCGAGGCGGGCGGGGTCCTCAATGGACGCCACGCTCATCAGCATCTCCGGCGGGATGCGCTTGTTGAGCTTGACGTACGCCTCAAAGGTGGAGTGCACGCTGCGCATGAGCGCCTGCACTTCCACGGTGGGCTCGCTGACCTCCTCCAGCACCTCCGCCTCGACGAGGAAGAAGTCATCATTGGGCACAAAGCGCTGGATCTTCGCGCGCCGCTTGCCTTCCACCAGGACCTTCACGGTGCCGTCGGGGAGGCGGAGCAGCTGCACCACGGTGCCCAGCGTGCCCACGGTGTGGATGTCCTCCGGCGTGGGCTCATTGGTCTTGGCGCGCTTCTGTGCGGAGAGGAGGATGTCCTTCTCATGCCGCATGGCCTGTTCCAGCGCGGCAATGGACTTCTGCCGGCCCACGAACAGCGGCACCACCATGTGCGGGAAGACAATGATGTCCCTCAGCGGCAGCAGCGGCACCACGCGTTTCTTGCTGTCCTGCGCCTGCGCCTTGGGATCCTTCTTGTCATCCGAGCCAAAGAACATGGTCACTCCGAAATGGCGGCGTCAGTTCTGACGGTCCGCGGGCTGCCGCAGCAGGCGCAGGGGGGCTTGCTTCTTGGTGATGGTCTCTTCATTGACCACCACGGACTGAACGTCACGTTGCGACGGAATCTCAAACATCACGTCCAACATGGCGCTCTCGATGATGGCACGCAGGCCGCGCGCACCGCTCTTCTGGGCCAGGGCCTGCTTGGCCACGGCGTTGAGGCTGTCGTCGGTGAAGGTGAGCTCCACGCCGTCCATCTCCAACAGCCGACGGTACTGCTTGGTGATGGCGTTCTTGGGCTGGGTGAGGATCTGGATCAGCGCCTTCTCGTCCAGCTCCTCCAGCACCGCCACCACCGGGAGTCGGCCGATGAACTCCGGGATCATGCCGAACTTCAGGAGGTCCTCCGGCTGCACCTCCTGCAGCGCGGCGTAGTCCCTCCGTTCTCCCTTTCCCTTCACCGGCGCGCCAAAGCCCATGGTCTTCTTGCCCACGCGCTGCTGGATGATCTGCTCCAGCCCGTGGAAGGCGCCGCCGCAGATGAACAGGATGTTCGTGGTGTCCACCTGCACGAACTCCTGCTGCGGATGCTTGCGGCCACCCTTGGGCGGCACGGAGGCCACGGTCCCCTCCAGGATCTTCAGGAGCGCCTGCTGCACGCCCTCACCGGAGACGTCGCGGGTGATGGAGGGGTTGTCTCCCTTGCGGGCAATCTTGTCGATCTCGTCGATGTAGACGATGCCCTTGGTGGCGCGCTCCATGTCCTGGTCGGCGGCCTGCAGCAGGTTGACCAGGATGTTCTCCACGTCCTCACCCACGTAGCCCGCCTCGGTGAGGCTGGTGGCGTCGGCGATGGTGAAGGGGACGTTGAGGATGCGCGCCAGGGTCTGCGCCAACAGCGTCTTGCCGCTGCCGGTGGGGCCGATGAGGAGGATGTTGCTCTTCTGGAGCTCCACCTCCTCACCCTCCTTCTTCTGCGCGGTCTCGATGCGCTTGTAGTGGTTGTGCACCGCCACGGAGAGGACCTTCTTGGCCTTCTCCTGGCCCACCACGTACTCGTCGAGGACCGTCTTGATCTCCGAGGGGCGCGGCGTGGGCCCAGGGCCTGGCTTGCGGTCTTCCTTGTCCACCTCCTCGGCAATGATGTCATTGCAGAGGCTGATGCACTCGTCGCAGATGTAGACGGCGGGGCCGGCAATGAGCTTCTTGACCTCCTTCTGGCTCTTTCCGCAGAAGGAGCAGGTCAGGACGCCCTGGTCACTGTGCCGCTTGTCCAACGAGAACCTCGTCAGGAATGCGTCAACGGTGACGATGACGCGAGAAAAAGATAGCCATGCCCCGGTGCATGGGCAACGTGAAGGCTGGATTTGGCAAGGGGAACCTCCCTCGTCAACCAGGCCGGAGGGAGGCCGCTTCCCACCTCAGGTGGTGGGCTTGGCAGAAGGCTCCGGTCGACGCTCCACCACGTGGTCCACCAGGCCGTAATCCTTGGTCTCCTGCGCGGACATGTAATAGTCGCGGTCGGTGTCCTTCTTGACGCGGTCCATGGGCTGACCGCTGTGGTGCGCCAGGATCTCGTTGAGCCGGTCCTTCAGCTTCAGGATTTCACGGGCCTGGATTTCGATGTCGCTGGCTTGGCCACGGAACCCGCCCAGCGGTTGGTGGATCATCACGCGGCTGTTGGGGAGCGCGTAGCGCTTGCCCTTGGTGCCAGAGGCCAGGAGCACCGCGGCCATGCTGGCGGCCTGGCCAATGCACACCGTGGAGACGGGCGGCCGGACGTACTGCATGGTGTCGTAGATGGCCAGGCCCGCGGACACGCTGCCGCCGGGGCTGTTGATGTAGATGGTGATGTCCCGGTCCGGGTCCTCGCTCTCCAGGAACAGCAGCTGGGCCACCACCACGTTGGCAATGCCGTCGTCGATGGGGAGGCCCAGGAAGACAATCCGGTCCTTGAGGAGTCGCGACCAGATGTCATACGCGCGCTCACCGCGGGCGGTCTGTTCAATGACGGTGGGTGGGAAGTAGGTCATGGGAGGGGCGCTTCCTTTCTGCGTTCTTGTCTAGCGTCCGGCCAGCCATAACGCCGCCGTGGCGTGATGCACGTCAAGCGGGCGTGATGTTGGCGTTCTTGACCAGGAAGTCCAGGGCCTTCTCGGAGCGGAGCCGTACCTTGAGGTCCTCCCGACGGTCCCCCACGAACGCGGCGCGCACCCGCTGCACCGGTTGGCCGGTGGCCGTGGCGGTCTTGGCGAAATACTCCTCGACGTCCGTCTCGCTGACCTCGAGCTTCTCGGCGTTGGCAATGGCCTCAAGCAGCAGCGAGCCGCGCACCAGGCGGGTGGCGCCTTCCCGCATGTCCTCACGGACCTTGCCGCGGTCCAGTCCCATGCGCTGCAGCTGCTGCGGGTTGAGGCGACCCACGGAGCGGTACACCTGCGCGTCGATCTGGCGCTCCACGAGGGAGGGAGGCAGCTCGAACGGGTTCTTCTCAATGAGCTGCGTCATCAGCTCCTCCCGCGTCTGGCCTTCTGCCTGCTCCTTGGCGCGCTGCTCCAGGCTCTCGCGCAGCTTCTTGCGCAGGTCCTCCAGGCCCTCGTAGTCGCCCAGGTCCTTGGCGAAGTCGTCGTCGAGGGCGGGCATGTTGCGGGTCTTGAGCTCGGCGACGGTGACCTTGAAGTGCGCGGTCTTGCCGGCCACCTCCTTGGCGCGGAAGGTGTCGGGGAGCTTGGCGTCCACCTCGAAGCTCTCACCCACCTTCTTGCCCACCAGCGCGTCCTCCACCTCCTTGAGGAAGCGGCCGGCGCCCGGCTCGATCACGTACGCGCTGCCCTGGCCGCCGGAGAAGCCTTCCCCGTCGACGGTGCCTGAGAAGTTGGTGGTGACCAGGTCATGGGCCTGCACGGTGTCGCGGCCTTCCACGGGGGCAATGGTGGAGACCTGCTGGCGGAGGCGCTCAATCTCGGCTTCCACGGCCTGGTCGTCGACGGAGGGCGTGGTGGCCTTGGCGGAGAGGCCCTTGTAGTCCTTGAGGTCGATGTGCGGCTTCACCTCGACGCGCGCGGTGAAGGAGAAGTCCTGTCCGGGCACGAACTCACCGGCGTTGATCTCGGGCTGCGCCACCGGCTCCACCTTGTGCTCCTGGATGGCCTGCCGGTACGCGTCGCCAATCACGCGGCCCAGGACCTCCGACTCCACCTGGCCACGGAAGTGATGCTCCAGGACCTGGCGGGGAATCCGGCCGGCACGGAATCCGGGGATGCGCGCCTTGTCCCCCACCTTGCGGTAGGCCTTGTCCAGCTCCCGGGTGAGGGTGGCTCCATCCACCACCACGTTGAGCTGCTTGACGACGGGAGAGACATCATTGACCTGCGATTGCATGACGATTGGCTCCGAGAACGACCAGGTGGGCAACTGCGGCGGTGCGTGCCGTGGATGGGCTGCGAGAGGGGGGACTTGAACCCCCATGGCAAAGCCGCCGGCTTCTAAGACCGGTGCGTCTACCAGTTCCGCCACTCTCGCGGATGCGACTGCCCCGCGGGCTTCTAGGGGCCGTCCGGGAGGGCGTCAACCGCTTTGGCGCGGCCGTGACCGGGAGGAACGGAGCACAGCGGTTGGGGGTGATGTCCGGTTGATGTCCCGCTTGACGTCGCGGCGGCTCAAGCCGCGTCTGGAAAGGCACCAAGCCCCGACCTTGCTTGCCGCCCGCACCGCTGCGCCGCGTCGGGGCTCCACCTGGGTGGCGGCACGGAGCGTGGGCCCAAGGCGAGGCCCGGGTTCCGGGCGGGCGGAAGGTTGCGAACACATGGCTTCCCGTCGCCAAGGCGGAGCCC
>JBFMGU010000158.1:0-25309 GCA_040752415.1 Myxococcota bacterium | reverse complement strand
GGAAGGTTCTGCGCGGGAGCGGGGACGGGAGCAGCCTGGTGGACCGCGGGCGCATGGACGACGGGTCGGTGGCCGGCCTCCCGGAACTCCCGCTGCAGCTGCTCCTGGGTGAGCCCCAGCTTCTTGGCCGCGAGGTCCAGGTAGAGGTCCTTCTCCAGCCCGGCGGGAATGGCATGGAACAGCCAGGCCAGGGACCGGATGGCGGCCACCCGACGAGGAATGTCATCCCCCGCGTCCTCCGCCGCACGCGCCGCGGCCTGGATGACGAACTTGGGCAGCGGCTCCGCCTCCTTCACCAGCCGGGACGCTCCCGTCAGCCCGGTGCGCGCCACGTACGTGTCCGGATCATCCCCAATGGGAAGGCTGGCCACGCGCGTGGTGATCCCCAGCGGGAGCAGCACCTCACCGGCCTTGCGCACGGCGCGGTCACCGGCGGCGTCACCATCCCAGCACAACACCACCTCCGCCTTGAGGCGCTGCAGGTGATGCGCGTGCCGCGGCGTGAGCGCGGTTCCGCAGGTGGCCATGGCGGCCAGCCCGCAGCGCTCCAGTGCAATGGCGTCGAAGTAGCCCTCCACGATCACCGCGGCCTCACCCCGACGGATGCGCGTCAGCGCCTGGGGCAGCCGGTAGAAGACCTGGCTCTTCTCGTAGATGGGGCTCTCACTGTTGTTGAGATACTTGGCAACGCCTTCCTTCTTGGCGCGCTCACCAAAGACACGACCGCCAAAACCCACCACGCGCAGCTTCTCGTCGCGGATGGGGAAGATCACGCGGCCGCGGAAGCGGTCATAGACGTTGTTGTCGCCCTTGACGCACAGGCCCAGGGTGAGGAGGTCCTCCCGCTCCTGATCGGTCTTGCCCAACGCCTGCCACAGGCCATCCCAGCCCGGGCCGCCAAAGCCCACCTCGAACTCCGCGCACACACCGGGGTTGAGGCCGCGCTCCTCGAGATATTTGCGTGCTTCCTCGCCGGTATCGGCGGACAGCTGCTCCCGGAAGAACGTCACCACGCGCTCATTGAGAGCAAAGAGCCGGTTGCGCAGCGCATCCCGCGCCCGATCCTCCGGGGACTCCGGCGCCTCCGGGATGGGGATGCCGTATTCCTTGGCGAGCTCGCGCACCACCTCCGGGAAGGAGCGGTTCTGGACCTTGCAGAGGAAGCGCAGGACGTTCCCGCCCTCGCCGCAGCCAAAGCAGTGGTAGCCACGACGATCCGGGCTCACATTGAACGAAGGCGACTTCTCGGTGTGGAACGGGCACAGCCCCACGTAGGCGCGACCCACGCGCTTGAGGGCCACGTGTCGTCCCACGACCTGGACGATGTCCACACGGTCCTTCACCGCCTCAATGACGGACTCAGGGATCATTCGCCAAAGCCATCCCACCCAGGAAGAGGGTTGGAAAAAGGGTGTCAGCTGCTAACGGAGGGCGCGCACGCGCGCATGCACAGGAAGCGGTGGAATCAGCCGCCCAGTGCGGCCTTCACCAGCTGGTTGACGAGCTTGCCGTCGGCACGGCCCTTCACCTTGGGCATCAGCACGCCCATGACCTTGCCCATGTCCTTGGGACCCGCCGCGCCGCTCTCCTTGATGGCGTCGGCCACCACGGCCTTCAGCTCCGCCTCGCTCATCTGCTGCGGCAGGTACCCCTGGATGAGCGCCAGCTCCGCGGACTCCTTGTCCACCAGGTCCTGGCGACCGCCCGCCTTGTACTGCTCAATGGAATCCTGGCGCTGCTTGGCCAGCTTGGAGAGGACGCCGTGCACGCCGGCATCATCCAGCGTGATCTTCTCGTCGATCTCCTTCTTCCGGATCTCGTTCTTGATCAGCCGCAGGGCGTCCAGGCGCGCCTTCTCCTGCGCCTTCATGGCCGCCTTCATGTCGGCATCAATCTGATCCCTCAGCGCCATCCGGAGTGCTCCTTTGCGCCAGCCTCAAGCGGGCCGCTGAGAGTAGCGGTCGCCGCCGACGCGTCAAGGAAACCACAAGGCCAAGCCGGCCTTCAGCTTCCTCGGATCCGTTTCACAATGTCGGTTGTGCTCCTACCGGGCTCCAACCGCGCCAGCACCACCTTGCCGCCGCGCGCCTCCACGACGTCACGCCCCACCACGCCCTTGTCCTTCCAGTCCTCACCCTTCACCAGCACGTCGGGCAGCACCTGCCCAATCAGCCGCGCCGGGGTGTCCTCGGAGAAGCTGACCACGTAGTCCACGCAGGCCAGCGCCGCGAGGAGCTCCGCCCGATCCGCAAGCGGGACGATGGGGCGGTCGGGACCCTTGAGGCGCGAGACCGATGCGTCGTCGTTGACGCCCACCACCAGCAGGTCTCCCTCGGTGCGCGCGGCGGCCAGGTAGCGGGCGTGGCCCACGTGCAGCACGTCGAAGCAACCGTTGGTGAACACCACGCGCGCGCCCGCGGCCCGCCTGGCGGCGAGCACGGGCAGGAGCTCCTCGACGGGTAGCACCTTGGTGGCGGCGGGCGTGCCCTCCCCCAACGCCTGCAGCACCTCCTGTCGCGTGATGGGGACGCTGCCCAGCTTGCTGACCTCCACGCCCGCCGCGGCGTTGGCCAGGTGCACCGCGGTCTCCCACGACAGCCCGCCCGCACCGCACAGGGCCAGCATGGCCATCACCATGTCGCCCGCGCCGGTGACGTCGAAGACTTCGCGCGCCCTCGTCGGCGCCATCAGCTCGCGACCGTCCTTGTGGAAGAGCGCCATGCCGTCGCGGTCCAGCGTGATGATCGCAACGTCCAGCTCCGCCAGCTCCACCAGCTTCCTTCCCGCGCGGCGCGTGCTGTCCTCGTCGATGGGGCTGATGCCAGTGGCCTCCGCGGCCTCGCGACGGTTGGGCGTGAGGCAGGTGGCGCCCTGGTAGCGCGTGAAGTCGCCGCCTTTGGGGTCGACGAGGACGGGGATCCTCGCCGCGCGCGCCGCGGCAATGGATTCCTTCAGCACCCGACGCGTGAGCGTGCCCTTGGCGTAGTCGCTGAGCACGAGCGCGTCCGCACCCGGGAGCGCGTCGCGGATGGCGGAGAGCAGGCGTTCCTCGACGTCAGCGGCAAGCGGAACCGCATCTTCACGGTCCACGCGCAGGACCTGCTGGCCGTAGGGACCCGAGCGCGCGATGTGCCGGGTCTTGAGGATGGTTTGACGACGGGAATCCACGAGACAGCCGTGCACGCGCGCGCCCGCGCTCTCCGCCAGTCGACGCACCTGGATGCCCGCCGCGTCGTCACCCAGCACGCACAAGAGGTCCACGCGCGCGCCGAGCATCAGCAGGTCCGCAGCAACGGAACCGGCACCCCCCAGCCGCTCCTCCTCCTTGCCCACACGCAGCACCGGTACCGGTGCCTCCGGCGAGATGCGCTGCACCTCCCCGAACGAGTAGCGGTCCAGCATCACGTCCCCCACGAGGACAATGCGAGGGTGACCGAGGCTGCTGAGGGCGTGCGCAAGCTCCATGGCGCCCCTCTTCACCGGAGGATCTTCACGCTGTCAAATGTCGACCCGACCTACGGGAGCTGCGACAGGAACGTCCGGGCCGGAATCACGGTGGGCGCCCGACGACTGAAGCAGTCCGCGTCGACGAACGGGAGGCCCAGGACCACCTGGAAGGCGTGCTCCGCGCGGGTCTGCTGCTGGAAGTGCTCAAGCCAGGGAGACAGGCGCTCGTCGGACGCTTTGACATCGACGAGAAACCATGGCTTCCGATTGCGGATGACCACAAAGTCCACCTCCCGCTTCTCCTTGTCCCGCAAATAGAAGAGGTCGAACTGGCCCAGCCCGAGGTCCGTCCACATCTCGACGGCCTTCAGCAGGTGACACGCAACCAACGTCTCCGCGCGTGCCCCCTCGTCCTCCACACCGGACCAGTCCCGCAGGTACCACCTGGGCTCCTTGCGCAGGCTGCGCGTCACGTTGCGGGTCCACGGTCGCACGAGGAAGCCGTGGTGCAGGCCCGTCAGGACGGAGAGCCAGCGCCGGACCGTGTCCACGCTCGTCCCCACGTCCGCGGCCAGGTTGCTGAGCACAATCTGCTGCCCGCTCCGTTCCGTGAGGAGAAGGCCCAAGGTCTCCAGCTGGGCCAACTCCTGCACCCGGGTCAGGTCGCGCACGTCTTCGCGCAGCAACTGCTGGAGGCGGATCCGTCGCCAGCGCGTCGTGAAGCGAGAATCCGCGCGGAGCCACGGCTCGGGATAGCCGCCGTGAAGTTGCAGGGAGGCCCACGCGTCGTCATCGATGCGGCGCGGACTGCGAACGGGTTGGACGGGCACCACCGGCTCCAGGAGCTCTCCCACGGAGAGAGGATGCATGTGGTGCAGAAAGTACCGGCCCATGAGGCTGTCCCCGCCACGCCGGAAAACATCCAACCTTGAGCTCCCGGTGACGACGACACGGCACTGCTCCGAGTACGTGTCGAAGAAGCCTTTCAGGAAGGCCTTCCATTTTCCGTGGCGGTGGATCTCATCAAAAGCGATGACCGGGACATCCGCGCGCAAACGCGTCAGGCCCGCCTCCTCCGCCACCGCCTTCGGCCCCGCAAGGATGACCCGACGGTGATCCGCGTTGTCCCAGTTGAAGTAGGCGTTTGCCACCTGGCGCGCGACCGTGGTCTTCCCCACCTGGCGGGGACCCGCGACGAACGCCATCTGGCGGAGCGTGGCGAACTGCTCGCGCAGAATGGCCTCGTAGACCCGAGGCTGCGGCATGTGACCATTTTATGGAACGTCGTAAATTGGTCAAGACCGTTTTACGACACATCGTAAATTGGTCAGCCGGGTCCCTGCAGGATCTTGAGGCTCTCAAACACGCGCGTGGGCGTGATGTCGTGCATGCAGCGCTGGTAGACGGGGTTCACGCACGGACCGCCGCCGTCCTTGGTGCACGGTCGACACCACAGCGGCACCTCCAGCACGACGCTGCCCGGCCGCGTGGGGTAGCCGAACGGCGTGGGGCCAATCATCTCCACCACGTCCTTCCCCAGCGCCTCCGCCATGTGCAGCAGCCCCGTGTCCGCCGCCACCAACGTGCGACACGCCTGCGCCGCCGCCGCGCTCTCCAGCAGGCTGAGCTTCCCCTGCAGGTTGAGCACGCGCGTGGGATCAATCGCTTCCAGCTCCGCGCAGAAACCGTCCTGCGGACCGCCCAGCACGACGACACGGTACGCGGTGTCCCTGAGGATCCGTCGGATCAGCTCCGACCAGTGCTCCAGCGGCCAGCGCTTCTTCGGCCACGCCGCCGACGGAGCCATTGCGATGCACTCCGCGCCACCCGCGAACGCGTTGATCCGCTCCCGCACCTTCGTCGTCACGGCGGTGGGGAGGTGGATCTCGCTGCCTTGTCCGTCGTCGGTCACGCCCCAGGGAGCCAACGGCGCAATGAAGCTGCGCACCGGGTTGAAGCCGCGGAAGAGATTGATGCGCAGCAGGAACAGCAGCCACCGCTTCCAGCGCTGCTTCCCCCGACGAATGAAGTGCTTGGGACGGAGGAACAGCGAGAACCAGTGGGAGCGGAGGTTGGAGTGCGCGTCGTAGACGTGGGTGTACTTCTGGGCCTGCAGCTCACGCGTCAGCGCGCGCAATCCGGCGAAACCGGTGTTGCGGTCGTACGAGAAGACGCGGCTGAGATGAGGGTTGTGCTGGATGAGCTGCAGGTTGTCGCTGCGCACCACCCAGTGGATCTCCGCGTGGGGAAAACGCTTGCGCAGGACGCGCGGCACCGCGCTGGCCTGCAGGATGTCCCCGATGCTGGAGAGCCGGATGACGAGGATCTTCTCCATCCGCTCACAGGTTGTACTGCGCGTAGAGCAGCGGGTGGATCAGCTCGGTGACGAAGTAGTTCAGCATCACCATGGACACCGAGCTCACCACCACCGCGCTCGTGGCCGCCAGGCCCACGCCGCGCGCGCCGCCCGTCGTCATGTAGCCCTTGTAGCAGCTGATCAGCGCCACGAACGTCCCGTACAGTGCGCTCTTGATGACGCCCTCCAGGAAGTCCGGCGGGTCCAGGAAGTAGTTGGTCCGCTCGATCATGTTGCCGGGGTCCAGGCCCTCGCGCGTGGTGCCAATCCAGTAGCAGCCCACCCAGCCCGCCGTGGTGAACACCATCTCGAGCGCGGGCACCATGAGGAAGCTGGCAATCACCCGCGGCACCACGAGGTACTGGATGGCGTTGACGGCCATGGTCTCCATCGCGTCGATCTGCTCGGTGACGCGCATGGTGGCGAGCTCGGTGGCCATGGAGCTGCCGCTGCGACCGGCGAACAGGAGCACCGTCATGGCGGGCCCCAGCTCACGCGCCAGGCTGATCACCACCGTGCTTCCGACGAGGTCCTCGCCACCGAAGCGACGGAACGCGAACAGGCTCTGGAAGGTGAACACCGCGCCGGTGAAGGCGCCGCTCAGGATGATGATGATGATGGTGCCCACGCCCAGGAAGTTCATCTGCTCGATGACGAGCTTCCAGCGGTAGGGCGGCCGGAACATCCAGAAGAACGTGCCCACCACGAACTTCCAGAACCCGCCGAAGTCATTGATGGCGTCGGCGAGCGGACGGCCCACGGCCTCGACGAGGCGGATGGCCCGGTTCCCCTCCGGCGGCGCGTTCTGGACCGGCAGCAGTGTCTCGCTCATGGCGTGTACTCCCGCGGCACACGCGACGAGATCCCACACAGGATCTCCCACGGGATGGTGCTGGCCATCTCGGCAACCTCGTGCGCGCTGATGTGCTGGCCGCCCTGGCTGCCCAAGATCACCACCTCATCCCCGGCCCGGACCTCCGGGATCTCCGTGACGTCCAGCATGCATAGGTCCATGCACACCCTTCCCACCACTGGCGCGCGCTTGCCCCGCACCAGCATGACGCCCTTGTTGCTGAGCAGCCGGGGGTAACCATCCGCGTACCCGACGGAGACGGTGGCAATCCGACTGGCGCGCTGGCTGGTCCACACGCCGCCATAGGAGACGTCGGTGCCGGCGGGGATGTCACGCACCTGCACCACCTGCGCGCACCACGTCAGCACCGGCCTCAGCCCCTCCTCCATCCGCCCCGGCCCCATGGGCGAGAGCCCGTAGAGGAGCAGTCCCGGCCGCACCATGGTCTCTCCCAGCGACGGACGCGTGAGCGTGCCCGCGCTGTTGGAGAGGTGGATTCGTCGCGGGCGGATGCCGCGGGCTTCCAGGCGGGACAGTGCCGCACGGAAACGCTCCACCTGGCGCTCGTTGAGGGGGTGGCCGGGCTCGTCGGCGTTGGCCAGGTGGCTCATGAACCCGTCCACCTGCAGATTGCGCGCAGCGACGAGCGCGTCCAGGAAGCTGTCCAGCTCGTCGACGGCGACGCCGAGGCGATTCATGCCCGTGTCGACCTTGAGGTGCACCGGAATGGTCCGTCCGCCCGCCGCCGACGAGAGGCTCTGCACGTGCTCCCGCGTGAACACCACCGGCGTCAGGTCATGCGCCACCATCTCCCGGTATCCGCCGCCAAGCGTCCCGCCCAGCACCAGCACCGGCTTGCGCACGCCACCGCGCCGCAGCGCCAAGCCCTCCTCGACGAGCGCCACGCCGAACATGGCCACGTCATGGGGCTCCAGCGCGCGGGCCACGGGGACGGCGCCCAGGCCGTAGGCGTCGGCCTTGATGACGCAGAGGATCTCCCGCGTGCCCAACCGCTCACGCAGCGTCTGGAAGTTGTTGCGCAGGGCGGACAGGTCCACGCGCGCGTGGGTGCCGCGGATGCGCGGGATGGGGTCCAGGGAGGAATGCTGGTCAGACATGGCGCGAGGCGTGTTAGAGGCGGGTAGCAACGGGACAACCGCACGGTCAAGAACCTGATGGCGCAACACAGGAGCTGACCGCTTTCCTCCGAGGAGGCCAGGCATGCATCCCACGGTGGTGACCCACGGCGGCGCTGGAGCCAGCGCTCAACATTCCGACGGCTGCGTGGCGGCGTGCCAGGCGGCCATGGCGGCCCTCTCCCGTGGCGAGGGCGCGTTGCTGGCGGCCGTGGCCGCGGTGCGCGTGCTGGAGGACGACCCGCGCTTCAACGCCGGCTACGGCGCGGTGTACCGCCTGGACGGGAAGACCATCCAGGTCGACGCGGGCGTGGCCGACGAGGAGGGCTGTGGCGCGGTGGCCGGCCTGCACAACGTGCGACACCCCGTGGACGTGGCCCTCGCCGTCCGACGGAGTCCCCACACGCTCATGACGGGAGCTGGAGCGCAGGCGTTGGCGCGCAAGCTGGGCATCGAGGAGGAGGAGCTGGGGACGGAGGAGCGTCGAACGCGCGCGAAGGACGCGTGGTCCCGCCTGCGCGAGGATCCGCGCTGGGCCGGTGTCGACGTCGAGAAGCTGTGGAACTTCGAGGGGCCCATGCCGTTCAAGCTGCCGCCGCCCAGCGGGGACACCGTGGGCGCGGTGGTTCGCGACGGGAACGGCAAGCTGGCCGCGGCCGGGAGCACCGGCGGGACGGGGTGGAGCCTGCTGGGACGCGTGGGCGACACGCCACTGTTCGGCGCCGGGTTCTACGTGGGACCGCACGGCGCCGTGGTGGCCACCGGGATTGGCGAGGAGCTCACCCGTCGACTCAGCTCGCGGAGCGTGCATGACCTCATGGAGCGCGGGATGACGGCGCAGACCGCGGCGGAGCGCCACGTGGCGTCGTTCCCTGGCGAGTGGGACGTGGGGATCCTGGCGGTGGGCCGACACGGCTGGGGCGCCGCCGCGAATCGCGACATGGCCTGGGCTGCCATGGAGGGCAACACCGTGGTGGGGACGGGAAAGCAACGCTGACGCGCGGATCCCGGCTATCCTCCCGCGGACCTGTCGCGAGGGGATCACGTGGACACTCGTGGGTTGGCGCTCTTCTCAGCGGGATTGCTCCTTACCGCGTGCGGGCCGCAGCTCCGCTACACCTGCCAGGTGGATGCCGAGTGCACCTCGACGCACCAGTGCATGGAGAACCGCTGCGTGCTCCGGGAAACGTCGTCGTCATCGTCTTCAACGTCGTCATCCGCGTCCTCGTCCAGCTCCTCCAGCGGTGCTTCCACGTCGTCCTCGAGCAGCACGTCGTCGGGCGGGACGGGCAGCACATCCTCCTCGAGCAGCGTGACCTCGTCGTCGGGAGGCTCCAGCGGCGCGTCGTCGACCTCGAGCGCATCCTCGTCGGGTGGGGGCAGCCTCCTCGTCGTCGACGCGCAGCCGCTGGAACCGGTCATCACCAGCCCCATCTCCGTGGTCTTCCAGCTGAAGGACCAGGCGGGCCAGCCCGTTGCCGGCGCCACCGTGGGATTCGCGGGCTCCAGCGGCACCTCCGTCTTCCCCACCTCCGACGTCACCGACGAGAACGGGCGTGTGACGTTGCGTGGCCGCGTGGGTCGCACCCCGGGCACGTACGAGCTCACCGCGTACCACCTCCTGGGCGGCCTGAGCCCCTACCGCCCCGACGTGGCCGAGCCGCCGTACGGAACCATCATCACGCTGGTGAACGCGGATCACACGTCGGGGGAGTCAGACCTTCCCGGCCCGGGCGTCGCGGCGCGGCTCGTGGCTCCGTGGGGGATCGTGGTGGCGTCGGACCGCTCAGTCTTTCTCAGCCAGGGTGCCAATGGCGGCGCCTCACGCGTCTTCAAGCTGGACCCGGGCGGGATCCTCACCCTCGTTGCTGGCGGTGGCACCGGCGCGCCGGGAGACAACGGCCCCGCCGTCGACGCCACGTTGGACGGCCCCACGGGACTTGCGCTCAGCCACAACGGAAACACGCTCTACATCGCCGACAGCAACCACGACGTGGTCCGCGCGGTGGACCTGGGCACCGGGGTGATCACCACGTTCGCGGGGGGAGGAAGCACGGACCAGCCCAACAACGGAGATGGCGGCCAGGCCCGCGACGCCCACCTGGAACACCCCACGCACCTCACCGTGGCCAACGGGCACCTGTACATCACGGAGCCCAACCGCCACCGCATCCGACGGGTGGACCTCACCTCCGGGCTCATCTCGACGTGGATGGAAGCGCCGCTGGAGGTGGACTGCACGTCGGTGGGCGCCACGTTCTACGGCTGCCTGGAACCGCACGCCTGCCAGGTGGTGTTCGACGCAAACGACAACGCGTATCTCAGCGTGCACATGTGCGGGAACGAGATCGGCCCGGGCCAGGCGGCCTTGCCACTGGTGATGAAGCGCGACGGCGGCGGCACGCTCACCCGCGTTGCCGGGAGCTACCTGGGCAGCTCCGACGACGGGATTTCCGCGCTGGATGCCGGCATCCCCTCGGCGCCGCTGCTGGCGTTGGACGGCGCGGGCGACCTGTTCCTGAGCATCCCCACGGAGCACCGCATCCGTCGCATCAGCAGTGGGGACCAGACCATCAGCACGCGTGCGGGCACCGGCGCCCCCGGCGACAGCGGCGATCTCGGCGCGGCGGATGCGGCCTTGCTCAACAGCCCCACCACCATCCAGATCCACGAGGGCCACCTCTACCTCGCCGACACGGCCAACCACGCCATCCGCGAAGTGTGGTGATCACCCGTCCAGCCCCAACGCGGGCGCGGCCTCCTCGACGTCTTCCCACGTCGTCAAGAGGCGGTGCTCCCCCAGCGCGGCAATGACCCGGCGCCCGTATCCCCGACGGAGCAACCGCGCATCCATCACACACAGCAGGCCCAGGTCCTCGCGGGAGCGCAGCAGGCGGCCCAAGCCCTGGCGCAGCGACGTCACCGCGTCGGCCAGCTGAACGTCGTAGAACGGGTCCCGTCCCTGACGACGTGCGCGCTCCATGCGCGTGGACACCAGCGGGTCGGAGGGCGGCGCAAAGGGCAGCTTGTCCACCATGACCAGGCGCAGCGCCCTGCCCCGCACGTCGACACCTTCCCAGAAGCTGTGCGTGGCCACCAGGACCGCGTCGCCGTCGTCCTTGAAGCGCTCCAGCAGGTCCTGCTTGGAGCTTTCTCCTTGTTTCAGCACCAGCATCCGGGGGAGCGCCTCCTGCAACGCACGCGCGTACGTCCCCACGGCGCGGGTGGTGGTGCACAACATGAACGCTCCGCCGCCGCTGAGCTGCACCAGCTCCACCGCGCGCGCCGCGGCCCGTGCGGGGAAGTCGGGGCTGTCGGGGTCGGGCAGATCACGCGGGATGTACAGCGCCGCCTGCTCCGACGAGAACGGGCTGGGCAGCACCATGGTCCGCACGTCGGGGTGGTTGTGCAGACCCACGTCCGAGCAGAAACCGCTGAAGTCCCCCGCCACGGCCAGGGTGGCGCTGGTGAACACCACGGGCTCCGCACCGGCGAGCATGGTCTGGCGCAACACGTCGGCCACGTCCGCGGGGAAGGCCATCAGCCAGCCGCGCGCCCCACGCTTCTCGGCACAGAAGGCGAACCTGTCGTCGGAGGCCGCGGTGATGTGGTGCAGCTCCGTGTGCAGCATCCGCGCGCGCCGGACAATGGCGTCGCACTCCGCGGGCTTGGCACGTTCCACCGCGCGCCACGCCTCCACCTGGTCCACCACGCCCTCAATCCCCGCCTCCATCCGCGCCGCGGCCTGGGCGCACGCGGGATGCTCGGGAGTGCGGAACAAGACGCGCGCTCCGTCGAGAACCTGGCCCATGGCCGCGTGGATGGCGTGGAAGAACACGGCCGCCTCGCGTTGCAGCGCAATCACCGCGCCGCGCAGGGCCTGGGCGTCCGTCGGGGAATCCAGCATGCGCAGCGCGTCGCGACACAGCGCATCCACCCGCCCCGGCGTCACGCTCATCCCGAAGTGGCCTGCCGCCGTGGTGGGGAGCTTGTGCGCCTCGTCGATGATCAGCGCGTCCCACGGCGGGAGCACGCGCGCTTCCGGGCCCGCCTCGGTGAGTCGCAGGCGCAGGTCGGAGCAGAGGAGGTGGTGGTTGGTGATGATGATGTGCGCCTCACGCGCGCGTTGCCGGAGCTGCGTGATGAAGCACTCCTGGTAGTGGCTGCAGGTCTGCCCCAGGCACGCGTCCGCGTCGGCATCCAGCTCCGACCACATCGGGCTGTCCTCGGGAAACCCGCGCATCTCGGCCCGGTCGCCCACCTCCGTGACGCCCGCCCACTCGCGCAAGTTGCGCACCTGCGCGGCCACGACGGGATCCAGCCCCAGCGGCGGCTGCCACGCCGTCATGCGCAGCTTGCACAGGTAGTTCCGTCGGCCCTTCACCACCTCCACGACGGGCACCGGCAGCGGCGAGCCCATCAACGCCGCCACCAGGCGCGGCGCATCCTGCTGCGCCAGCTGGTCCTGCAGGGCCTTGGTTCCCGTCGCCACCACCACGCGCAGCGGTCGGCCCAGCCCCGGCCTCCGCGCCGCCGCCGCGGCACACAGGTACGCCAGGCTCTTGCCTGTCCCCGTGGGCGCCTCCACCACCAGCCGCGCGCCCGGCTGCCCCAGCGCTTCCGCCACGGCGTCGGCCATGGCCAGCTGCGAGGGGCGCACCTCCGGCTGCTTCAGACGCAGGGCCACCCGTCCGTTGGGGGCAAGCAGGGATGACGCGCTGGTGGACACGACGCTCCCTTTTGCCCCGGTCTGCGGTCGGCGCGCCAGCGGCGGAGAACCGGTGTTGGTGGCGGGCTTGTGCGTCGTGGACGGGCGCTGCTAGAGCTGCCGCCATGCCACGCGTGCTTCTGCTGACGGCTCTGCTGGTCGCCACTGCTGGCTGCGGTGGGGCCATCACCACGGCGTACATCATCCAGGGGCAACTGGCGTTGGCCGGTGCCAAGGCCGCCAACGCCGAGAACCTGGCCACGTATGAGTACGTCTCCGCGGAGGCCTACCTGGCCAAGGCCCGTGAGGCGCACAGCTACGCAGACTACGAGCACAGCCTGCGCTTCGCGCGCATTGCCACCGAGCGCGCGCAGAAGGCCCGCAAGAAGGCGCTGGACGCCAACAAGCCGCTGACCCCCTCCGGTCCCACGCGCACCGAGGGCCAGCCGGCCCCCGAGGAGCCCGCGCCCGCCGCGCCCGCGCCGCAGCCCACCGAGCCCGCGCCCGCTCCCCAGGCGCAGCCCGCTCCGTCGAGCACGCAGCCTCCTCCGCAGGACAGCGGAACGCCGGCGCGTCGTCCGCCGATCATCATCAAGCGGACGCCCGAAGCGCAGCCTTCCCCTGAGCCCTCTCCCACCCCCGCCCCGGGCACCCCGCGATGACGCACCAGACTGCCCGTCTTGCCGCGCGCTTCCTCCTGGCGCTTCCCCTCGCGTTTGGGAGCGCGTGTCTCACCGGCCCGCAGGTGAAGACCGAGCTGAAATCCGTCCGTCGGGACACGGACAAGGCGCGCGCCTCCGGGGCCATGCGCTGCAGCCCGCGCGAGCTGGCGTTGGCGGAGGCGCACGCGGACTTTGCCGACGCGGAGCTGGACCAGGGCAACTTCACCAAGGCCAATGAGCACCTGCAGGTGGCGCAGGAGAACGCGCAGGCCGCGCTGCAGAACAGCGAGGGGTGCGGGCCCAAGCGCGTGCTGATCAAGGAGGCGGACAAGCCGGTGGTCATCCGCGTGGAGAAGACCGACCAGGACGGCGACGGCATCACCGACGACGTTGATCAGTGCCCGGTGGAGCCCGAGGACCGCGACGCGTTCCAGGACGAGGACGGCTGTCCGGAGCCGGACAATGACGCCGACGGCGTGCTGGACCCGGAGGACACCTGTCCCAACGTGCCCGGCCCGGCGGCCAACCACGGCTGCCCGGTCACCGACCGCGACGGCGACGGCGTGCAGGATGACCGCGACGCGTGTCCCGACGAGCCCGGCCTGCCGGAGCGCGACGGCTGCCCCGCGCGTGACGCCGACAACGACGGCATCCTGGACGAGAAGGACGGCTGCCCGGCGGACCCGGAGGACGTGGACGGCCACATGGATGAGGACGGCTGTCCCGACCCGGACAACGACGGCGACGGCCTGGTGGACGGCGTGGACCGCTGCCCGAATGACCCGGGCCCGCCCACCAACAACGGCTGCCCGGTCACCGACCGCGACGGCGACGGCATCAGCGACGACGTGGACCGCTGCCCCGAGGAGTACGGCATCGCCGAGGAGCAGGGTTGTCCCAAGAAGTACAGCCTGATCGTCGTCACCAAGGAGAAGATCGAGATCAAGCAGCAGGTCCACTTTGCCAAGAACAAGGCGAAGATCCTGCCCGACAGCAACGAGCTGCTGCGCCAGGTTGCCGACGCCATCAAGTCCGGTGGCTACAAGAAGGTGCTGATTGAGGGCCACACGGACAGCGACGGCCCCGACGCGCGGAACCTCAAGCTCTCGCAGTCCCGCGCGGACGCGGTGCGCATGCACCTGATCCAGCGGGAAGGCGTCTCGCCCGACGCGCTGGAGTCGGTGGGCTTTGGTGAGACGCGGCCCATTGCGTCCAACAAGACCGCCAAGGGCAAGGCGCTCAACCGCCGCGTCGAGTTCAAGATCGTCGAGCACTGAGCGGCACGCCCGATGGGCGCGGCGAGCGATGCATCACCCACGGATGTCCGCGCGTCGGTGAGGTCACATCCAGCTTGTTCGCGACCTGCGCCACTCCCAGGCATGAGGAGGCGCGGCCGGGGCCCTCGGTGCGGCAAGGGCAAGGCCTGCGTGGGCACCAATCCGCCCGTGACGGCGGGGCCGGCGAACACCCAACCCCCCACGTTCAAGCCGTTGCGCTCGGCACGCCTTGGGGCCTGGGCCATTTTTCTCGTCGGAAAGAGCTCGCGCCTTCACGGATTGCCCCGTGACGCCAGCCTTCCCCCCACGGACGTCGGCGGTGGGTGGTCAGCGTCAGCGACGAGAGCGACGGCTCAGCGCCGCCCAGCCCAGCAGCGCGCCTGCCAGGGCCCCCGCCGCGCCAGAACGTACCGGGCCGCGGCTCTCCGGCTCCAACTCGCCCATGCTGAGATACGGCGGACTCACCTGCTGGGCGGATTGAAGCAGTCGGTCCCGGGCCACGCCGCTGGTGACGTCCACCACGCGCTCCGCGGCCGCCAGGAAGTCCGCCACCGCCTCCTGCTCCGGAAGGATCACGTGCTCGCGCACTCGGAGCTCCAGCGCGCGCAGCTGGTCCAGCCCTTCGGCCTCCGCGTGAAGCAGCACGCTGAGGGTGTCCGGGGTGCCGCGTACCGTGACGCGCAGCCCGTCGAGAAACGCCGGCGACTGGATGCGGCCAGACGCGTTGTGCGCGCTGTTGATGTGGTCGACGGCGCCCGGCGGCGTGTCCAGAAGCGGACGGTACGCGGGGCGCACCACCATTCCCTGGTGCACGCGAGAGGCCAGCATCCACCCGCCGCTACCACCCACCAGGCCACCCGCCACCGCGGTGCCCAGCACGGCGCTCCACAGCGTGCCGCCTTCAAGGCCGCGCCAGCGGGCCAGGCTCAACACGGTCAACGCCAGCCCCACCAGGCCCACCAGCATTCCCAGCAGCCACACGCCGCGAGAAGCGGGCTGCTCCACCTCCACCAGCGCGTCCAGCGGACCGGCGGCGCGGTTGTAGAGCGGACGGGTGCGAAGCATCTGGTGGAGGCATGCCTCGTCGTTGGTGGTACATTCCAGCGCAGGCGACGCTGGCCGGGAGGCCTTCCGCACGGCCTCTTCCACGTGCGCGCGGTAGGCCACCGGTGCCCGCAGCTCCACCAGCGTGGGGCCCAGCCCGGTGACGCGGATGGGCGAAGGGGCCAGCACGGTCACCTCCTGCAGCGTGACGCGCGGCTCCACGCCATCCAGCCCCAGGTCCAGCAGCTGGACGACCTGCTTGCCGCCGCCCACGACGAGGGGAGCCAACGGCCCCAACGCCGTCAACACCAGCCCCACCGCCAGCAGGAGGACATGCATGATTCGGGCGTGCTCTGCAGCGCGCGGCGCGGCGCCCCGACGGAGGTAGCGTCAGGACGCCGCGTCACATCCCACTTCAGCTCTGCGTACCGGCGGCCGCGGCAACCTCAGCGGCAAAGTCACCGGTCTTCTTCTCAATGCCCTCACCCAGCACAAAGCGGGCGAAGCGGCGGATGGTCATGTTCTCGCCCACCTTGGCCACCTTGTCGGTCACCAGCTGGGCAATGGTCTTGTCCGGGTCCTTCACGAACTTCTGGTCCATGAGGCAGACCTGCTCGTAGTACTTCTCCACCTTGCCCTGGGCGATCTTCTCGAGGACCTTCTCCGGCTTGCCCTCCTTGCGGGCCACCTCGATGGCGATCTCCTTCTCCTTCTGGAGCTCGGCCTCGGGGACCTCCTCACGACGCACGTACTTGGGCGCGGTGGCGGCGATGTGCATGGCCACGTCGCGGACCAGCTCCACGAACTCCTCGTTCTTGGCGGCAAAGTCCGTCTCGCAGTTGACCTCCACCAGGACGCCGATCTTGCCGCCCATGTGGATGTAGCTGCCCACGGCGCCCTCGGTGGCCACGCGGCCGGCCTTCTTGGCGGCGCTGGAGAGCCCCTTCTTGCGGAGCCACTCAATGGCCTTGTCCATGTCCCCGCCGGACTCCGACAGGGCCTTCTTGCAATCCATCATCCCGGCGCCCGTCTTGGCGCGCAGATCCTTGACCGCGTCCGCTGAAACCATGTGTCCGTCTCCGTGCAATCATGCGGCCCACGGCCGCCATCTCAATGTGAAAAAGGTGGGCGCCGGCAGCACGTGCGCCGCCGGATGCCCTGGGTTGTCTGCAAGCAGGAGGCCCGCGGGCCGGTTGGTGCGCCACGCCGTCAGGCATGGGCCCCGGCGTCCGCGCCCGCGGGTTGACGTTGCGGGAGGGCCGCTTACGCCTGGGCCTCGGGCAGGGACTCGGCGCCGTCGTCGGTGTCCGTGCCCATGTTGCCCTGGCGCTTGACCACTTCCACGCGCGGGCCACGCCGACGCGGCCGCTCCTCGGGCTTCTTCTCCTCGGCAGCCTCGGCCCCGCCCTTCTCCTCGCCCTCGGCGCCACGCGCGGCCTGCTTCTCGGCCCACACCGCCGCGCCTTCCATGCACGCCTCGGCCACCTTGGAGGTGAACAGGCGGATGGAGCGGATGGCGTCGTCATTGGCCGGGATGACGTACTCAATGCCCTCGGGATCGCAGTTGGTGTCCACCAGGCCCACAATCGGGATGCCCAGGCGACGCGCCTCCTCGACGGCAATGTGCTCCTTCTTGGGGTCGATCACGAAGACCGCGCCGGGCAGCCGGTTCATCTCCTTGATGCCCAGCAGGTTCTTCTCCAGCTTGGTCTTCTCACGGGTCAGCTTGAGGACCTCCTTCTTGGGGAGGCGCTCGAAGGTGCCGTCGGTGGCCATCTTGTCGATCTGCTTGAGCCGGTCGATGGAGCCCTTGATGGTCTTGAAGTTGGTGAGCATGCCGCCGAGCCAGCGGTTGTGCACGAAGAACTGACCGGCGCGCTGCGCCTCCTCGGCAATGGGCTCCTGGGCCTGCTTCTTGGTGCCAATGAAGAGCACCTTCTCACCACGCGCGGTGGTGTTGGTCAGGAACTGCAGGGCATTGCGGAACATGCCCAGCGTCTGACGGAGGTCAATGATGTAGATGCCGTTGCGCGCGCCCCAGATGTACGGCTTCATCTTGGGGTTCCAGCGGCGGGTCTGGTGCCCGAAGTGGGCGCCGGCCTCCAACATCTGCTGCATGGTGATTGCGGACATGACTGCTCTCCAGACTGCTTCTGCAACGGGCCCGCTCCGGGCGGACCCGAGGGCGTCGCAACGCCCTGGGGGGTTGGTTCCTCCGCGCCTCGGGGACTTCGCGAGCTAGGCCCTGGACTCCAGGGACCCCCACCTCGCACCGGGCGCGTGTGGTTTTCCCCCTGCCCGCACAAGGCGGGAGGGAGGATCTGCCCGCCTACCAGACTGGCGAGCCGGGGACAAGCGCGGCCGCCGGATCTAACGCCGCAGCCCCTTCCCCGCTTCCTTCGCGCGCAAGTTGCGCGGGGTGGGGTGCCATGGCATGGCCTGGCCCATGGACGTGGAGAACGCCTGGCACCGGGTGCCCCGCTGGAGCCGGCGACCGGTGGCGCGGAGCCAGGCGCTCCTGACCCTTGGGTTGGCCGGGGACGTCCTGGCCGCCTACACCACCCCCGGACAGTTCGTGAAAGTGCGCACGCCCGCGGGAGACGCGTTCTTTGCCCTGGCCAACCAGCCCGGCAGCGCCCTGGAGCTCCTGGTGAAGGAAGGGGGCGCGGTGGCCGACTGGCTCCTGCAGGCCCCGGAAGGCACCCCGTTGGACGTCACGGCGCCCCAGGGCGCGGGCTTCCGGGTGACCGACCTCTCGGAGGGCACCGCGCCCCTGCTCTGCGCCACGGGCAGCGGCATTGCCCCGGTGAGGCCGCTGATGTCCGCGCTGGTGGCGCTGAAGCTTCGTCCCACGCTGCTCTACGGTGGTCGCTTCCTGGAGGAGCTGGCGTTCCTGCCGGAGCTGCGCGCGTACCAGGAGCGGGGCCAGGCGGAGGTGCGGGTGTTTGTGAGCCAGGGCGAGTTGGCGGACCGGCACGCGCGTGGGTGGCTGGTGGACGCGCTTCAGCCTGGCGCGTTCCCCTACGAGCGCACGGTGGCGTTCCTCTGCGGTGTCCCGGCCATGGTCAAGCAAGCGACCAGTCGTCTCACGGAGCTGGGTGTGCCGCCCGAGCGCATCCGCTTGAACTTCTAGTGAACTTCCGCCGAGCGCACTGGTAGTCTGCCCGCCGAAAAACGCCCCACCCGGGGCCGGGGTTGTGCAACGTGGGAAAGCCGCTCCTCCTCTTGGCTGACGACGACGCCGCCGTGCGCGAGCTCCTCAGCCGCGCCTTCCGCGCGGACTTTGAGGTGGTGCAGGCGCGCGACGGGACCGAGGCCGTCAACGCGCTGCAGCGCATCAGCCCCGACGCCGTGGTGGCCGACCACATGATGCCGGGCTGCACGGGCATTGACGTGCTGGACGCCACGCGGGAGCGCGCGCCCCACGCCGTGCGCGTGCTCATCACCGCGCACCACAGCTACGACAACGTGGTCAGCGCGGTGAACCGGGGTGAGATCCACCGCTTCTTCGGCAAGCCGCTGAAGCCGGTGGAGATGAAGAACACCGTGCTGAAGCTGGTGCGGGACAGGGGGGAGGAGGCGGAGCTCAAAGCGCAGGTGGCGGCGCTGCGGGAGGCGCAGAAGAGCGGCACGGGCCTCACCGGGCTGCCCATGGTGCTGATGGCCGACGGGGACCAGGACCACGCCACGCCCCTGAAGGCCGACCTGGAGCGCGCGGGTTTTGCCGTCACGCTGGTCACCAGCGGAGACCAGGCCGCACTGCGCCTGATGAGCACCACCGTGGACGTGTTGGTGCTGGACCTGTCCATTGCGGGGCTGAGCAGCCTGGAGGTCATGCGGGCGGCGCTGGCGGTGGACAAGGACCTGCAGGTGGTGGTCATGGCCAGCGCTCCCAGCGCGCACGCCGTCATGGCGGCGGTGAATGCCGGTGCGCTGGCGTTCCTGGAGCGGCCGGTGGACCCCAAGGAGCTCACCGCGCGGGTGACGCGGGCCAACGCGGAGCGCAACCGTCGCCGTCGCTACGGCGTGCTGATGCACGAGCTGATGGCCTCCAACCGCGACCTGCGCGCGAAGGAGGTCCAGCTGGAGCGCACCCAGTTCCAGGTGCTGGAGGCCATCATCCGGGCCCTGGAAGCACGCGACAGCTACACCGCCGGCCACACCGACCGCGTCTCCACGCTCAGCGTGCGCCTGGCGCGGCACATGGCCCTGCCGGAGTCGCAGTGTGAGGCCATCCGGGTGGGCGCGCTGCTGCATGACATCGGCAAGATCGGCGTGCGCGACGACATCCTGCTCAAGCCGGGCCCACTCACCGCGGAGGAGCGCGAGCTCATCAAGGTGCACACCACGCTGGGCTACGAGATCCTCAAGGACGTCACGAGCCTGCAGTGCGCGCTCAGCATGATCCGCCACCACCACGAGCGCATGGACGGCAAGGGCTACCCGGACGGGCTCAAGGGGCTGGAGATCCCCATGGAAGCGCGCGTGGTGGCCGTGGCCGACGTCATGGATGCGCTGACCAGCCGCCGCCCCTACCGCGAGGCCTCCCCGCCCGACGTGGCGCTGGACATGATCCGCAACTGGCGCAACACGCACCTGGATGGCGACGTGGTGCGCGCGCTGGAAGAGCTGCATGACATGGGTGAGGTCCATCCCATCCTGCAGTTCCAGATCGCCGCCTGAGACGGCATTTCACGACAGAGACGGGAACCGGCGTCCCAGCGTGACCTGCGCCGGGCCCACCGGCTCACCCGGCGCCAGCGTGGCGGTGCTGCGGCCCACGGCGAGCAGGCCCGCGTCGGAGAGCACCACGCCCGACGTGCCCGCGGGCCACGGCGTGGTCCCCACCGTCCCCCCGCGGAACGCGCCGCCCTGGATGAGGCGGGTGACGTCGGAGGGGGGAACCCGCACGTGGGGCAGCAGCGTGCCCAGCTCCGCCGCGGAGCCCAGCTTGGACGGTGCCAGCTCGGCCAGCGGCGTGGCGCGCTCCGCGGTGCAGGGCCCCACGGCGGTGCGTCGCAGCGCGGTGAGGTGGGCGCCCACGCCGAGGGCACGGCCCAGGTCACGCGCCAGCGCGCGGATGTACGTGCCGCGGCCGCAGGTGACGTCGAAGATCACCTTCCGTCCGTCGCGGGCCACCAGCGCAATGTCCTCCACGTGGACCTCCGCCGGCTTCAGCGCCACCTGCTCACCCGCCCGCGCCAGCTCATACGCGCGTCGACCGCCCACGTGCTTGGCGCTGTACGCCGGCGGGACCTGCAGTTGATGCCCGGTCAGCGCGTCCAGCGCGCCGAGCAGCGCCTCGTCGGAAACGTCGGCGTCGGAGCGGAAGGTGGGCTCGCCGGTGAGGTCGTCGGTGGTGGTCTCCACGCCCAGCAGGGCTTCCGCGCGGTAGCGCTTGGTGCCCTCGCCCACCACGTCGGCCAGGCGCGTGGCGGCGCCCACCAACAGCACCAGCACGCCGCTGGCAAACGGGTCCAACGTGCCCGCATGCCCCACGTCACGCGTGCCCAGGGCCCGGCGCGCCTGGGCCACCACGTCATGGCTGGTGGGGCCCACGGGCTTGTCCACCACCAGGTAAGCGCCTTGTTCCTGCAGCTTCATCGGTCCGGGGATGCGGGCGGAAGGCCCAGGGTGTTCGCCACGTCGTCGACGGCGCGCTCCAGCTCCGCGCGCACCGTGTCCAGCGGACCCGTGCGCACGAAACACGCGCCAAAGCGGTGGCCGCGCTCCCCCAGCAGCTTGCTCACCGCCCCCGCCTCCATCCCCCCGCGCGAGCGCAACGTGACCCGCCACCGCTCCGCGCCCAGCTCCTCCAGCTGCCCGGCCATCTCCACCCCGTCGATGCCGCGCGCGTGGTTGATCATTCCGTCGGTCATGGCGGCGGTGGCGCCCGTCTCCGTGAGGTCGCGCTCCCGGACCACCACCGAGGCAAACCGGCCGCTCCCACTGAGGCGCAGCGTGGAGAGCACGCGGGAGAGCAGCATCACGCGCTCCACCGGCTGTCGCTCATAGACCTGCTCCGCCACCTCCCAGGGGTGCACGCCCGCCTCGAGGAGACTGGCGGCCAGGCGCAGCGCCGCGGTGGTGGTGGACTCGTAGCGGAAGCCGCCGGTGTCGGCGAGGAGGCTGGCGTAGAGGCCCATCCCGATCTCGCGGTCCACCCGCACGCCGAGCAGCGGAATGAGGTGGAAGAGCATCTCCCCCATGGAGGAGGCGTCCTCGTCGACCCACTCCAGGTCACCCGACGGAGCGATCAGCGGGTGATGGTCAATCCAGAGCACCTTGCCGCGGTCGGCCGCCGCACGCGGGAGGAACGCGTCCACGCGCACGCGCTGCGCGGCATCCAGGATCACGGTGGCGTCGAAGTGGGCGTCGTCGGGGAGGCGGTGGACCAGGGCCTCCGCGCCGGGGAGATGGCGGTAGCCCGGCGGAAACGGGTCCGGGTTGAACACCACCACGTCCTTCCCCAGCCGACGGAGCGCGCAGAACAGGGCGCTGCACCCGCCCGCCACGTCGCCATCCGGGTCCGCGTGCCCCGTCACCAGCACCCGGCGCGACGCCAACAGCACCGCGGCCATGGCATCCGCCACGTGGGCAGCGGCGGGCTCAGCTGCCCCGTCGTGCGCCCGCGTTGCGACCCCGGTCCTTGCCTCCTCCTCCGTCTTGGCCGTCTGGGGCTGGGGTGCTCTTTCCATGGCCGTCTCCTTGTGCGTCGGAGGGTGCCCCCTCCCCACGCTGGGCCGCCAGCGCCCTATCCTCCTCCAGCGCACGCTTGAGCGCAGCATCCACGCGGGCGGCGCGGTCCAGGCTCTCGTCGTAGTGGAAGACCAGCGTGGGGGTGACCTTCATGCGCAGCGCGCGGCTCACCTCCCCGCGCAGGTAGCTGGACGCGCGGTTGAGGGCCTTGAGCGTGCCTTCCCGCTCCGCGGCGCTGCCGTACACCGAGACAAAGACCTTGGCGTGGGACATGTCCGGCGTGACCTCCACACCGGTGATGGTGCAGAAGCCCACGCCAGGCGTCTTCAGGCCGCGGACCAGGCGCTCCGCCAGCACCTCCCGGATGGTCTCTCCCACCCGTTCCGGCCTGTGGCTGCCGCCGCCTGGTCCTCTGCCGCCTTTGCCCATGACGTCACCAATGCTCCACCTGGAGCTCCTGGTCCACGATTTCCGCCAGCTCCAGCTCGTCAACGAAGTTGACCAGCTTGTCCATGACGCTGCGGATGAAACGGGCGTCATTGCCCACGGTGACAAAGCCCAGCACCGCGGTGTTGATGACGTCGTTCTCCTCCACCTCCGCCACGGCCACGTTGAACTTCTGCTGGCACCGATTGATGACGCGCTTGACCACGCTGCGCTTGTCCTTGAGGGACTCCGCGTAGAAGGTGAGCGTCAGCTCAAGAACTCCAAGAACCATGTTGTTGTGTCACGGCGTCCACGCCGGAGCTCCGACGTGGACGGCGGTTTCAGACGCGCGCCTCGGACTGCGACTGGCGGTGCGGCGCGGCGGGATCCGGCACGCCCTCCAGCTTGGCGCGTTGGACCTCCATCTCGTAGGCCTCGATGATGTCGCCCTGGTGGATGTCGTTGTAGCCCTCGATGCTCATGCCGCACTCGTAGCCCTGGGCCACTTCCCGGACGTCATCCTTGACGCGCTTGAGGCTGCCAAGCTTGCCGTCAAAGATCTGCTTGCCGTCACGCAGCAGGCGGACGCGCGCGGTGCGCACGAACTTCCCGTCCACCACGCTGCAACCGGCCACCGTGCCCACCTTGGAGATGTTGAACACCTGGCGCACTTCCGCGCGGCCCAGGTAGCGCTCCCGGATGGTGGGGGCCAGCAGGCCTTCCATGGCGGCCCGCACCTCGGCCGCGGCCTCGTAGATGATGTTGTACGTCTTGATCTGGACGTTCATCTGCTCGGCGTGGGCCATGGCCTTGGGGTCGGGACGGACACCGAAGCCGATGATGATGGCCTCGCCCGCCGCCAGGTTCACGTCGGACTCCGTCACGGCACCCACGCCGCTGTGGACGATGGTGACCTTGACCTGCGGGTTGCTGAGGCGCTGCAGCGCCGCGGAGACCGCCTCCACCGAGCCCTGCACGTCGCCCTTGACGATGAGCTTGAGCTCCTTGGCGGCGTCCTTGGCGGTGCGGGTGAGGAAGGTCTCCAGCGTGACGCGGGACTCCTGGGCCAGCTCCTTCTCCCGGGTCTTGGCGCTGCGGTGGCCGGCCACGGTCTTGGCCGTCTCCGCATCCGCCACGGCGTCAAACCGGTCACCCGCGTTGGGCACGCCGTTGAGACCCAGCACCGCCACCGGGATGGACGGGGGGGCCGCCTCCAGCGTGGCGCCGCGGTCGTCGTACATGGCGCGGACGCGGCCGTAGTAGTCGCCCGCCACCACGTTGTCGCCCACGCGCAGGGTGCCTTCCTGCACCAGCACGGTGGCCACGGGGCCGCGGCCCTTGTCCAGCTGGGCCTCGATGATGGTGCCCTTGGCGCGCTTGTCGGTCACGGCCGTGAGCTCCATGACCTCGGCCTGGAGGACCAGACCCTCCAGCAGCTCGTTGATGCCGTCCTTCCGCTTGGCGCTCACCGGGAAATACATGGTGGTGCCGCCCCACTTCTCGGGGACCAGGCCGTGCTCGGAGAGCTGCTGCATCACGCGCTCCGGGTTGGCCTCCGGCTTGTCCACCTTGTTCACGGCCACCACGATGGGCACGTTGGCGGCCTTGGCGTGGTTGATGGCTTCCACCGTCTGGGGCATGGGCCCGTCGTCGGCGGCCACCACCAGCACCACCAGGTCCGTCACCTGGGCGCCGCGGGCGCGCATGGCGGTGAACGCCTCATGGCCCGGGGTGTCCAGGAAGGTGATCTTCCCGCGCGGCGTGGTGACCGAGTACGCGCCAATGTGCTGCGTGATGCCGCCGGCCTCCCCGGCCGCCACGTTGGCGGAGCGGATGGCGTCCAGCAGCGAGGTCTTGCCGTGGTCCACGTGGCCCATGATGGTGACCACCGGCGGGCGCACCTGCGCCTCGCCCTCCACGGCCTCCTCCTCGGCCATGATCTCGGTTTCCTGGAATTCGACGTTCTTCACCTCGAACTCGAACTCCGTGGCGATGATGGCGGCGGTGTCGTAGTCGATGGTCTGGTTCATGGTGACCATCATCCCCATGCCCATGAGCTTGCGGATGACGTCGCCAACCTTGACGGCCATCTGGCGGGCCAGCTCACCCACCGTGATGGTGCCCTGGATCTCGATGACGCGCTTGTGGGCCGCGGGCGTGGTGACCTGGGTCTCCTGGCCGCGCTTGCTGCCCTTCTTCTTCTTACCGGGCGTGCGCCAGAGGTCACGCGCACCGGCGCGCATCTCCAGCAGGTCCCGACGGGACACCGGTGCCTGCTCACCGCCGTCGCCGCCCTTGCCCTTCTTGCCCTTGCCGGGCTTGCCGCCTGCGCCAATGGCGCCGCGGTCGCGGGTGACGTCGACCATCTGCGGGCCGCCGCCACGGTTGTCCTGCACCACGCGGAGCTCCCGCACCTGCGGGAAGCGTCCACCACCGCCGGGGCCGCCGCCGTGACGACGGGCCTGGAAGTCGCGCCCCTCGGCCGCGAGACGCGCCTTGATGGCGTCGGCGTCGATGACGCGGACCACGCGGGAGACACCCTCGTCGCCGGGGGCGCCGGCGGCACCGGGCGCAGCGGCGGCGGGAGCCGCGGGAGCGCCGGGACGGGCCCCCATGGCGGGACCGCCGGGGCGGGCGCCAAAGCGGTCGCCGCGCGTGCCACGCTCTGGGATGGCCTCACGGCGCATGTCCCTGCCGTAGG
>JBFMGU010000157.1:0-25334 GCA_040752415.1 Myxococcota bacterium | reverse complement strand
GCACGTCGGCGGGCGTGGGCGGCGGCTGGCGCTCGTCCGGGAGGGTGGCGGTGGCGGGCGGTGGCGTGGCCAGGGGTCCGCCGCCCCGCGTGGCGGGAAGACAACCCGCGAGCAGACCCACCAGGAGCCACGCCTTGTCCGCGCCCATGTTTCCCTCCCGTGCGCTTGCGCCGCACGGTGGTAACTGGCCCGCGCAACAGGGGCAGCCTCAGGTGTCCAGCTCCAGCGGCGGCCCGTCGTCCTCGGGGAGCTCGAGGTCGCCCTCGTGGCCCAGCGCACCGTCGGAGACGTGGTTGGCCGCCAGCCGACCCAGCTGAGCCAGCCCACGCATGAAGAAGTGGTCCGCATCCGGGATCTTCTCCACGCGCATCCTGGGCAGCCGGCCCACCTCCAGCAGCTTGTCCCAGTCCAGGTACTGGTCATGCTGCCCGGCCAGGATGGCCGTCTCCACGCCGCGCGCGCTGAGGGCCGCGAAGTCGAACGGCATGATGTTGATGGGCGGCGCCACCAGCACCAGGCGATGGATGGGGAACTCCGGCTCCGCCGCCACGTAGGAGGCCAGCCAGGCGCCAAAGGAGTAGCCCGCCAGGCTGACGCGCTCATTGCCCGCGGTGCGACGGAGCTGGGCGGCGGCGGCGCGCAGGTCGCTGAGCTCCTCCAGCGCCTGCGGGCTGGTCTGGTGCCCCCGCCCCTGGCTGGCCCCCACGCCGCGGTAGTTGAAGCGCAGCGTGGCGCTGCCGGTGCGGGTGATGGCCCAGGCCAGCTCGGCGCAGATGGGGCTGTCCATGCTGCCGCCGAACACCGGGTGCGGGCTGCACACCAGGCAGGGCACGTCTTTCGGGCCGCGCCCCTCGTGGAAGAGGCCTTCCAGCTCCAGGTCACCGTTGAGGACGGTGGTCATCCGCTCCAGAAACTGACCCTTGAGCACCATGTCCCGCCGGCTCCCCGGGCGCGGGCTTCACCTCGGGGGGAAGCGCGCGTCGCAGCGCCTCATAATCACTGTCCCGGCCCGGCGCAAAGCCGCTGATCCGCTGCACCGCCCCCAGCGTCTCCACCCCCGTCTCCTTCTTGGGGTCGAACTTGAGCAGGGCGGCGCCCACCAGCGCGCGCTCGTCGGGGGTGGCGGCGGGGCCGGCGCAGATGGCGTCCTGCGGGGAGCGCCCGGTGATGGCCAGGGTGCGCATCCGCGTCACGCTCACCCCGGCGCGGTCGGCGGCCAGGTACGCGCCGCTGTAGGTGGCTCCCACGTCGCACAGGCCGGCGTTGAGGTCCTTGAGGAGCTGCAGGTGCCCGCCGGAGAAGTGCACGTCCCCGGGGTGGGTGTCCGGGTCCAGACCCTCCTGGCGCAGCTTGCCGCGCGGCAGCACGTAGCCGGAGGTGGAGTTGCGGTCGGTGTAGCAGAAGCGTTTCCCCTTGAGGTCCTTCAGCGACGACGCGGGGGAGTCCTCCGGCACCAGCATCACGCCGTCGGTGCCGGTGCTGCCCTCGAACAGCTTGAAGGCCAGCACCTGCACCCGCGGGTCGCGTGCGTGGGTCATCACGTAGAGGTAGGGCGGGAAGCTGCCGAACTTCAGCTCACCGGCAATGACCTTGCGGGACAGATCCTCGTAGTCGGCGGTGACGGTGAACTGCACCGGGCGGCCGGTGTAGCGCTGCAGGTAGAGCCGGAGCGGCTCCATCTCCTCGGCCAGCAGCACCGGGTCGTGGATGGGCGCCAGGCCCAGGGTCAGCGGCGGACCGCTCAGCGGCTTCTCCGGCGGCGGCACCAGGTACGCAAACATCCCGCCCGCCACCACCGCGCCCGCCAGCGCCGCCGCCACCAGGATGGGCACCCGCCGCGTCGGGGCGCCACCGCTCCCCCCGCGCGAGCGACGCGCCTGCTGCGCCTCCGGGTTCACCGGCAGGGGCGCCTCCGCGGTGGTGAGCCCGGCGGGGGAAGCACGCTTGCCCGGCGTGGTGCGCGCCTCTCCCTCGTCGTCGGGGTGGATCACGGTGGCGGCGGCCTCGGTGCGGTCGCGGCGGGTGACGTCGGCAATGGCGTCGGAGGGCGTGCGCGCCAGCGTGCTCTCCATGGCGGCGTGCACCGCGGCCTTGCGCGCCTCGTGCGCGGGGCCCAGCAGCTCGCGCAGCCACGGCGCCACCACGTCCTCACTCACCTGCAGCCCGTGCTCCGCGCACGCCGCGCTGAGCGCCTTGCGCAGGTCCTCCGCGGTGGCGGGGCGCTCGTCGCGGTTGCGGCGCAGGCTGGTCATCAGCGCGGTGGCCACGGGGCGGGGCACGTCGGGGCGGGCGTCCAGGATGTCGCGCGCGTCCTCGTGGGCAATGGCGTTCAGCGTGGCCATCTCGCTCTCACGACGGAACAGCCGCTCCCCCGCCAGCAGCTCCCACAACACGATGCCCAGCGCGAACACGTCGCTGCGACGATCCAGCGGGCGGTGCTCACACTGCTCCGGCGACATGTACGCGTACTTGCCCTTGAGGGTCCCGGTGGCGGTCTGCTCGAAGTCACCCTGGGCGGCCTTGGCAATGCCAAAGTCCAGCAGCTTCACGTTGCCTTCACTGGTGACCATCAGGTTGTGCGGGCTGATGTCGCGGTGCACCAGGCCCAGGGGCTGGCCGGCGGGGTCCTTCAGCTCATGCGCCGCGTGCGCGCCCCGGCACGCCTGCACCGTCATGCTCACCGCCACGTCGACGGGGATGGGCTTCCCGGAAGCGGCGGCGGCCACGGTGACCTCCCGCAGGCTGCTGCCCGGGATGTACTCCATGGCGATGTAGTACTCGCCGTCCTCCTGGCTGAACTCGTGGATCTGCACCACGTTGGGATGGCTCAGCCGGGCAATGAAGCGCGCCTCCTGCGCGAACATGTCCACGAAGCTCTCGTGGCTGGCCAGGTGCGGCAGGATGCGCTTGATCACCACCAGGCGCTCCAGCCCGCGCACGCCGCGCTCCACCGCCAGGTAGATCTCCGCCATGCCGCCGGTGGCGAGCTTCTCCAGCAGCTCGTAGCGCCCCAGGCGTCGCAGGATGCGGGACATGGTGGGCGGATGATGGGGGGGATGGGCGGTCAAGGCAATGCGCCGCGCCGGGGCGGACGGCCTTGAGCTGGGACCCGGGCCGTCACGTCGTGCGTCGGGCACAACGCCACAGGTCCCACCACCCCGGAAGCACAGCTCACGACCTGAGCGCGAATTGACCACGCCGCGGGGCGGAGGACACGCTGGGCCGCACACGGACCAACCTCAGGAGGGCGGAATGCGAGCGGTGTGGCGTGCAGTGGGCGGTGTGCTGGCGGTGGGCCTGGCGGTGACCTCGGGCGCGTGCAGCAACCCCGGTGGAGGGAGCAGCTCCACCAGCGGCAGCGGGGGCAGCTCGGGCGGGGGCGGCTCGTCGTCGGGCTCACCGGACCTGGCCACCTTCGCGGAGTTCTGCAAGGCGGCGTACGGCGGGGCGTTCTGCAATTCACCGTCGTGCGCACCGTTTGACGAGGCGCGCTGCCGGGCCGCGTACGACCGCCTGTGCAACGAGTACGGCGCGCAGGTGGCGACGTGGCAGAGCCAGGGGCTGGTGGAGTACCACGCGGAGGGCTCCGGGGAGTGCGTGGACCACTACAACCGCTTCTTCTCCTACATCACGGAGAGCCGGTGCGACACACGCTCGCAGCGGGAGCTCTACGTGGAGCTCTACGGCTACGACCCCTTCGCGGCGCCCACCTGTGAGGACGGCAAGCCGGTGCCGCGCAGCTCCCCGTTCCTCTCGGACTGCAACAGCGTGCTGGAGGGCAAGGTGGCCCAGGGCAACAGCTGCGCGGGCAACGAGGTGTGCGGCAGCCGCAACTGCGAGAACCGTCCCGACGGCGGCTGCGGCACCTGCGGCGTGGGGGAGAGCCCCGACGAGGATCCGCTGGACGAGGGGGAGACCTGCTACTTCGAGCCGGACGGTGGCTCCTCGCGCTACCTGGACTGCAAGAGCGGGCTGGTGTGCGACTCCGCGGTCTCGCACAAGTGTCTCTCCTACGTCGGCGGCGGCGAGGAGTGCGGCGCGGGGTTCAAGCTGTGCTCGGGCGGGTGCGGGTTCCGCTGCAATGGCGTGGACGGCGGGCGCGGCACGTGCGTGCCCAATCCGGTGCTGGGCGAGGGGTGCGGCTACACCGGAGGCTCGTCGAGCTACGTGAGCTGCCAGCGCGGGCTCAGCTGCGTGCCCGCCACCGACGCCGGCTACCCGGACTTCTCGCACGGGCGCTGTCGTCCCCATGCCACCGCGGGCCAGGCGTGCTCCAACGGCTTCAACTACGACCAGTACTTCGGCGACTACACCGGCGGATTCAGCTACGGCGCGCACCCGGTGTGCGAGGTGGGCGCCGCCTGCAACATCCCCGACGGCGGCAGCGACGGGACCTGCGGCACCGGCCCGTCCTCCAACCCGCCCGGCACCGGGGAGCCCTGCACTGCGTACGCGGAGCAGCCATGTGCCGACGCCGGCGACGTGTGCGTGCACCGCGGCAACGGCAACTACACGTGCGGCCAGCGCGGCGGCGTGGGCGCGCCGTGCGGGAGCACCGACGGATGCGAGGCGCCGCTGTGGTGTCGCCTGGGTGACGGCGGACCGGGACGCTGCGAGCAGCCCATTGCCGACGGACAGCCGTGCGCTCCAGAAGAGATCTGCGGCGCGCTCTCCGTCTGCGACGACGGCGTGTGCAAGCCCATCGAGCAGCTCTCGTTGGACACGCCGGCCATGTGCCAGTGAGCAGGAGCGCAGTGCGCCGGGCCCCTGAGCCTTCCGCCCGGTGCACCGCCTTCCCTGCATTTCCCCGCGATAATCCGCGCCGGCCCGCTTGACGCGGCGTTTGCACGTTTGCGCATGATGCGCCCCCTTCACCCGCCCCATGGGTGAGCGAGGTCCCGAACGTGAACCGGCTCCTGCGTCCCACCCTCCTCCTCGGCCTCACCCTGGCGTGCACCGGGGAGGGAACCACCACCAGCAGCACCAGTGCGTCGTCATCCTCCTCGTCGGGGGCGAGCGGTTCGTCGTCGTCGGGGGTGGCCGCGTCGTCTTCTTCCGGGGTGGGCACGGGATCCACGTCCTCGTCCGCCGCGAGCTCTTCTTCGGGAAGCGCTTCGTCATCGTCGTCGTCGGGCGCGGCTTCTTCTTCGTCCACGGCGTCATCCGCGGCTTCGTCCGCGACGAGCTCGTCGGGCGCGGTGGGAACCAGCAGCTCCTCGGGGGAGTCGGGCCCGTCCTCCAGCGCCGGCGTGACGAGCAGCAGCAGCTCCGGCGGAGGGTCGTCCGGCGGAACGGGAACGTCGTCGTCGGCATCATCATCATCATCGTCGTCATCATCATCGTCGTCGTCGTCCTCAAGCAGCTCGGGCGGGGTGGCGGAGCTGCAGACCATCCTGGCCGCGCTGCGGGCCGACCCCGCGGGCGCGCTGCAGGAATACGCCACCACGCGCGGGTGGCCGGTGGGCGTGGACGGTGGCTACCTCTTCGTGACGACGGAAGACTGGCCGTACGTGGCGGGCGCGTTCGACAACTGGTCGGGGACCACGCTGACGGTGGACAGCGGCTTCCGCTGGGCGCACGTGAACGCCACCGCGGGCGATGGGTACAAGTTCACCGACCTGAGCACCTGGGTCGCCGACCCGTGGGCGCGCTCCTACAACTACGACAACTTCGGCGAGATCAGCCTCATCCGCCCCACCGCGGCGCACCTGGACCGCTGGACCGCGGTGGCCGACGCCGTGATGGAGCCGCGCACGGTGCGGGTGTGGGTGCCGGAGGAGGCGGTGACCCGCGTCATCTACGTCCACGACGGACAGAACCTGTTCGACCCCGACGCCATCTGGGGCGGCTGGCACCTGCAGGAGAGCGCCACCACGGGGCTGCTCATCGTGGGCATCGACAACACGCCGGCGCGCATGGACGAGTACACGCACGTGGTCGACTCCATCGGCGGCGGGACGGTGGGCGGACTGGGCGACGCGTACGCGGACTTCCTCAAGGACACCGTGCGCCCCCTCATCCGCGACGAGTACGGCGAGCCGGGACCGGTGGGCGTGATGGGCTCGTCGCTGGGCGGGTTGATCAGTGTCCACATCGCATGGCGCCACCCGGAGGACTACGACTTCGCGGCGAGCCTCTCGGGCACCATGGGCTGGGGCAGCATCGGGACTGGCGTGCACGAGGAGACGGTGATTGAACGCTATGCCACGCTAAGCAGCCCGCTGGGCGTGGTGCTGTACCTGGACTCCGGCGGGGACGGCGCCACCTGCGGGGATACCGACGGCGACGGCATCGACGACGACGTGGACGGCGGTGACAACTACTGTGAGACCGTCCAGCTGCGCGACGTGCTGGACGGGGTGGGGTACACGTTCAACCAGGACCTGCACCACTGGTGGGAGCCGGGTGCGCAGCACAATGAGGCCGCGTGGGCGGCGCGTGTGTTCCGCCCGCTGGCGATCTTCGACGGGTTGTGAGGCTGGTGGCGGGTCGGGGTTGGGTGGCGATCTGGCCCCCCCACCCGGCCGCCTCTGATTTCACCGCTTTCACGACGACGGCGGCCGGCCTCCCCCACGGCGTGGGGAGGCGTAGATGTGCCGCGCCGGTGGGGTTCATTGGACTCGACGCGGCACAAGGCATCCTTGGGTCCCGTGCCGCGGAATGATCTGCGCGTCCCACCGGCGCGGCACATCTACGCCTCCCCACGCCGTGGGGGAGGTCGGCCGCCGTCGTCGTGAAAGCGGTGAAATCAGGGGCGGCCGGGTGGGGGGGCCATGTCGCCACCAACCCCGAGTCGCCACCAACCCCGAGTCGCCACCAACGTTACGTGAACTCCGTGGGCGCGAACGGATACGCGTAGGAACAGAAGCTCTTCACCAGCCCCGCCTCCTGCACCGCGCGCTGGTAGTCCGCGGGCCGGTTGGCCAGCTTCAGGATGTAACCCGCCAACTCGTCGGTGATCGGCACGCCGGTCTTCCGCTCGACGTCCAGGTAGATCGGCGAGGAGTTCGCCTCCAGGAACACCACGGACCCATCGTCGCGCTGGATGAAGTCCATGCCGCTGAACAACAACCCGCACTCGCGCATCAACGCGCGACACTTGTCCGGGATGTCCATGGGCAACGTGGCCAGGTCGTAGACCTGCTTGCCTCCGGAGTACTCGGGGTCCGCGCGGTAATCGAGATACTCCGACGGAATCCGCACACAGCTCACCAGGTTCTGCCCAATGGCGGTCACCCGCACCGCGGTGCCGCGCACGCGCTCCTGGAACGTCACCGGCGCGGCGGTGATGAGCTCCAACCGCGCCAGGTCCTCGTCGGTGAGCGGCTTGCACAGACCTCCGCCCATGGACGGCTTGTACACCACCTCGCCCACGCTTTTGGCGAACTGCCGCACCGCGTGGGGGTCATTGGTGATGAGCGTGCGCGGGATGGCCAGCCCCACCTTGCGCGCCGCCGCCAGCTGCAACGCCTTGAGCTGCGCCACGCTGCCGTGCTCCGGCGGGTTCACCACCGGGATGCCCTGCATGGTCAGCGTGAGCAGCCAGGAGAGCTGGAACGCGCTGCGCTCCCGACGCTGCATGTAGTCCACCAGCCAATCCCGGTAGAGGTGGTACTGCCCGTCGGCCTCGAAGGCGGGTGCGTAGGGGTCGGCAATGTGGCGCAGGTACCAGCCGTGCACGTCGTCCAGGCGCTGGCCCTTCCAGGTGTAGCGCTCCCCGTCGAACGTGACCGGCTCACCGCGGTTGAGGCCTTGCGCGTCCACCAGGACCACGTCGGCGCCCTTCTTCTTGAGGACGCTGGCCACCGCCTGGGTCTGGGTGTCGTGTTGGGAGCCGAAGATGCCAATGCGCACGGTGCATTCCGAATGATGGCGAAAGGTCCCTAAACACACGGGCCAGGCACCCCGCCTTCAGGAGCGCCTGGCCCAGGATTCCGCAAAGGACCGACGAGGAATCAGTTCTCGGGGATGGCCAGCGTGACCGCGCCGCCCCCGCGCCAGCCGCCGCCGCCCTCCTCACCCAGCGCCAGCGTGGTCACGCGACCACCACCGCCGCCCCCGCCACCCTCCTCACCCACGGCCTCCGTCGAGGCGCCGCCGCCACCACCGCCGCCCCCGCCGCCCTCCTCACCCACCGCCATGGTGGTGACGCCGCCGCCTGGGATCTCGCTCACCGCCTCGGTCTCGAAGCCACCCTCGAGCTTGCCCAGCACCTTGCCGTCGGCGTTGATCTTGATCTCCTGCTCACCCTGCACCTCGCGCGTGCGGAAGTGCACCAGCTGCACCTTCACGGCGAAGTTGCCGTCGTCGAGCTTGCGCACGTCGGCCATGACCGGGGGCGCGGAGCGCGTGTAGCTGGGGAACGCGGAGCGCAACACGTTCCAGCGCAGCTCGTCGTTGCCTTGCAGCATGGCCTTCACGTCCTTGGCGGTCTTGCCGGTGTTCAGGTCCGCCATCTGGAACGGGCCCGCCACCTGGGTCAGGCCGGCAAAGCCACCGCTGCGCTCGACGAAGAAGTAGGTGGCCTTGTTGGGATCCTTGGCGCCCATGTGACGCGGGTCCACGCTGCCGTTGGGAATGAGGGCCACGTAGCTGAAGCCGTCGGGGTGGCGCTCCGCGAACAGCGGCTCACGACGGAGCGCCAGGCCCGCGGGCACGGAGTGCTGGTCGCGCCACGGGATGGTCCCGGCGAGGTTCGCCTTCTGGAACACCTCGGTCATCTTGGCGCGGGTTTCCGGCTTGAGCTTGATGGGTCCCTCGGGCCTGGTGCTGCCCGCGTCGGCGACGAAGTTCTCCAGCAGCTCCTTGGCGCCCTTGGTGAGCTGCGCCTTGCTGAGCACGTCCTTGGCGGCCGCCTTTTCCGGCGCGCTGACGCCGTTCTTCTGGAGGATCTCCAGCGCGGTGGAGACTTCTGCCTTGGTGAGCTTGTGGGCGCTGGCGCTGTCCGCCTTCTGGAACTTGCGGATGGCCGACTGGAAATCCTTCACGCTGCCGGTGACCTTCGTCATGGGTACCGCTCCCCTTTCACAGTGCCGAAAAATGGGCACGTGAGGAGCGGTGTTTAGGAGCGCGTTCCGAGGGTGTCAAGGCAGCGCACCTCGGGGATCCCCTGTTCCCACGGACGGGGTCGCGCCACGCGTCGGCGTTCCGCCCGCCACGGTGACGACGTTCAGTGCGCCAGCCGATAGCTCTCCCAGACGGACGGCGTCAGCTCGAGGAGCTCCTGGCGGTCCGGATCCCAGGCGGTCACCTTGAGCAGCGGGAGGTCATTCCACCGTCGGTACCCGGAGAGCGCGCCGTAGATCTCCGAGTAGCGGCATTCCCCGCCCAGCTTCTCGCACCGCAGCGGCTCCCCGCGCGCCACCCGCTCCATGACGACGGAAAGACTCTCCGACGGCGTGCCGGCGAGCCCCAGGAAGTGATCATTGCTGCGCGGCAGCTGCGCGAGGTCCACCACGTTGAGCGGGAACACCACCACGTGATGCAGCACCAGCAGCTGGCACGCCCGCCACATCGCGCGCGCGGCCCTCTCCGTCGGGGGAAGGGCCAGGAGCACACCCGCCGCGGCCCACGCGCCCACCAGCATCGGCGTGGCGCGACGGAGACCCGGCGTGTTCTGCGACGTGTGCGGCATGATGAGCCCGACGAAGAAGGCCAGCAGCGCGACGGAAAGGACCCAGAAGGTGACGTCGCGGCGGGACCAGCGCTGGCGATACTGCTGCAGCGTCACCACGGTGATGACTCCGACGCCAATCCATCCCAGCGGCGTCCCGAACTCGACGTGCGGGAGGTCGAACGCGTAGCTCAGCGGTCGCACGAACAGGTCCGTGAACGACTTCACCATGCCCCAGTGCAGGACGCGCGGATGCAGGTGCATCGCCCCGCCCCCGCCGACGAAGAGGCTCCACTCGCCGGAATGCGGGTCGCGCAGCAGGTTCATGGGGTAGCGCAGCCACGCCAACGCGCCGCCCAGCACCACCGCCATCCCCCCCACCACCCCGACGACACCCTGCACCAGCGCGCGTGGCGACGTCCCGGAGCGGTGCCACAGGAACAGGTACAGCGCCGCCAGCGGAGGGCCGTAGAGCAGCATCACCGGATAGGAGAACGAGCCCCACATCACCAGCACGCCCACGACGACATTCCACAGCCCGCCGCGCGGCCCGACATCGAACACGTGGGGTTGCACCAGCAGCCACAGCAGGATGGGCACCAGCTGCAGGTCGATCCCGAAGCTGGTCTGCATGGACGTGAAGAACTGCAGCGTGGGCGAGAGCCCGACGAGCCACAGCAGCACCAGCCCGCGGTTCTCCGGAAGGTGCCGACGGAGCAACGCGGCCAGGCACAGCAGGCTCGGAAGCTGGAGCGCCCAGCGGAAGACCTTCGCCGTCGACAACGAGAAGCCGAAAGTCTCGTACAGCGCGAGCAGCGTGCCGTACCAGCCGACGTTGGAGGAGGTTCCGTCGTAGAGGATGTGGTGGGAGAGCCAGTAGGGATTGCGGATGGACTCGGCGAGGTCCTCGTAGTGGAAGCGCTCCAGCGCCGCGCGGGTGAGGATGCCCTGGCACAGCCACAGGACCAGCACGCTGAGGGTCCAGGCCGCGCGTCCCACGCCGAGAAACGGACCCTTGTTCACCTGCGGGGTGGTCACTAACGTCATGCGCCCCGGACCGGAGCACACCGCGTTGGGAGCTGACAAGCCGCCCCACCGCGTCCCTGCATGGACACGAACCCGTCGAGCCAACGCATGATCCTCACAGCGTGGGCGGTGGGCGCGGTGTTCATCTTCCTGCGCAGCCTTCCCTTCCTGCTCTTCCCGGAAATCCACTTCGACGCCGACCAGGCCACCATTGGCCTCATGGCGCTGCGCCTCGCGCACCTCGAGGACTTCCCGATCTTCATGTACGGCCAGAAGTACATGATGGCGCCCACCGCGTACCTGGCCGCGCCCATCTTCGTCGTCACCGGGGCATCCATCGCGGTGCTGAAGAGCATCGAGCTGCTGTTCAACCTTGCCACGCTGGCGCTGCTGCTGCGGCAACTGGTGCGGGATGCGGGCCTGACGCCCTGGCAGGCGCTCGCCGCCTCGTCGTGGCTGGTGCTCCCTTCCGTGGTCACCGGGACGCGACTCGTCGAGTCCACCGGCGGCAACATCCAGCCGTTCTTCTGGATCCTGCTGCTGTGGGAGCTGCGGCAAAAGGGCGCGCTGCTCGGCGTGGTGATCGCGTTTGGCGTGCTCAACCGGGAGCTCACGCTGTTTGGCGTGACCGCGCTGCTCGTGGTGGAACTGGCCTTCGAGCGTCAACTGTCCCGCGCCTACCTCGTGCGACGGGCGCGCACGCTGGCAGCCTACGTCGTCATCAACACGGTGTTCGTGGAATTGGCCCGTCGTTCCGTCGACTACCGCGGCACGCGCCCGTGGCTGGAGCCGCCCACGCTGGAGTCCGCGGCGCGGAACCTGGTGTTTCTCGTCGAGAACCTGCTGCCCGCGCTGCTGGGCGTGGCGCCCGGTGAGCTGCGACACACGGGCATCCGCGCGGATGGGCCATCCGGGACGCCGGGCATGGCGGGGGTGATGTACCTGTTGCTGGCACTGGGCGGGTGTCTGCTCGCGGGGCTCACGCTGCGTCGTCTGCGCGGGGGTGTGCCGGCGTTGGCGTCGTGCGGGCATGCGCTGTACCTCGTCGGAGCGGGCGTGCAGAGCATGTTGGCGTTTGTGCTGGTGCTTCCCTGGGCGCCCGACGGTGGCATGGTGCGCTTCATCCTCCTCGCGTTGTTGCTGCTGGTGGGCATCACGGAGCTGGTGATGCAGGACCTGCCGCGTGCGCGAGCGGTGGTGTCCGCGGTGTGTGTCGTCGCGGCGGTGTTGCAGCTCGGCACGCATGTGACGTTCTGGCGTGAGGCATACACGCATCCCCCCGCGCCGCACTTCCAACCCGTTGTCGACGAGCTGAAACGCCAGGGCATCCACCACGCGCTCTCCGACTACTGGACCGCGTATCCCATCTCCTTCCTCTCCAACGAGGAGATCCGCGTGGCCACGAGCACCCGGCCGGCACGCATCCGCGCGTACCAGCAGGGCTACCGCGACCACCTCGCGGAAGCCGTGGACATCCAGCCGGAGCCGTGCGCGGAGGGACTGGAGCGGTTTGTCGTCGGAGAGCTGCACGTGTGCCGCGCCACCGACCCGGAGCGCGCCATCTGGAAGTGACGGTTTGACACCACCTCCGCCGCTCGTGCATCACAGCGCGGTGTGGCGCGCTTGGTTTCCGTCGTCGGACGCTCCGGCGTTCTCCGTGCTTCCCGCGCAACGGGATGAAGGCCGCGCGCCGCAACGGGTCCTTGCGCTGCTGGTGGTGTTCTCCATCTGTTCCGGCGCATGGTGGCTCCACGTCGACACGCAGGCGTTGCAGTGGGACCAGGCCCGTCACGCCTGGAATGCGCTGCGCCTCCTCGCCTTCCTCCGCGAAGAGCCCTGGACCCTGCAGAAGCTCGGCGACACGTTGGCCTGGCACGACCAGCAATACGGCGTGGTGGGCTACCTGCCGTCGACGATCCTGCACGCCATCTGGGGTCGCGCGCCCGACCTGACCGCGTTGCCCAGTGTGCTCCTGTGGACCCCGCTCCTCGTCGTGAGCATGTTCGCGCTGGGTCGGATGGCGTTGGGCTCGTCGTGGGCGGGGGTGGCGGCCGCCGCGCTGACGCTGGCGAGCCCCATGGTGGCGGACCTGGCCAAGGACGCATTGCTGGATCTGCCCATCCTCTCGCTCACCGCGGCCACGGCGGCGTGCGTGGTGTGGTCGCGGTTCATGCGCTGGCGCGGACCCGCGGTGCTCGCCGGCGTGGGCACCGGTGCGCTGGCGGTGGTGAAGGCGGCGGTGCCGGCGGTGTTTGTCGTTGGGCCGCTCTTGTGGTCGCTCGTGCTCGCGTGGCGGGGGAATGAAGGTCGGGAGCGGCGGCGCAACCTGGGCTGGGCCGCGCTGGCCGCGCTGCTGGTGTGTGGTCCCTACGCGGTCAGCGTCGGGCGGGGCATCTCGCGCATGTTCGCCTCCCAGTCCGCCGACGCGGCGCGCGAAGGGGATGCCATCACCTACGTCGACGGGTTGCTCGCGCACCTGCATTGGCTCGCCGACATCACGCTGCGCGGACCGCTCTGGATGCTGGCGCTCGTGGGTGCGGTGTTGCTGCTCCGGCGCGCGCGCGACGTGGGAACGTGGGTGGTGACCTCGCTGGCGGTGTCCGTGCTGGCGTGGCCGTTCTTTCCCAACAAGGACGCGCGCTACACCATTGGCGCGCTGGTCTACGCCGCGCTGTGTGGCGCATGGCTCCTGCGTGGTCGCGCCGCGGCGCTGGTGACGACGTCATTCTCCGTGCTGAGCGTGCTTGCCATCCAGTGGGGCGTTCCGGTGCTGCCAGAGCGCATCGCGGTGGGGCCGGTGCTGTTGTGGGCTCAGCAGGGATACCTGCGCCACACGCCGGACCGTCGTGATTCCGTGGCGGAGCAGCTGATGCGTGCCGCAGTGGAGCGGTGGGGCAACAACACCACGCGCGCGCTCCTGCAGGCGGACGCCGGCGTCGACGAGGCGCATCTCAACCTGTGGAACCTGGTGCACCTGGCGTGGGTGACCGGGCGTCACGTCGACGTCATCCGCGAGCGCCCGCGCGACGTCGATGGCGCACTGGACTTCCGCGTGGTCACCGGCATGACCGCGTCCGGCGCTCCGCCCCCGGGCTGGGAGACGGTGCTGCTGACCACCTCCCCCGACGGAAAACCGCTGGCGCTGTGGTTCCACGTCGAGCGCGAGCGGATGAAACGGGCCGCGCAGCCCATCTCCCCGCGCTCCTTCACGCACGGGCCCATGCAACGCACGGTGACGCACGCGGGTGCGTTCTCGACGGGAAACCAGGTGCGCGTGGTGGTGCGCCTGGACGTGGTTGCCAACCGCAACCCCACGCCGCTCACCCACGTGTTCTGCGCGGGAGAGACCTGCGTCCGCCGCACCTGGCCCGACGAATACGCGCAAGCCGGTCTCCCGCAGTGGGTGGACGCGACGCTGGAGATGCCGGGTGACGTCGAGGTCCAGCACCGCGTGGAGGACCGTGAGGGAAACGTGGTGCTACCGCTTGGAAACATCCCACGGTGACGCCGGCGCGAACATGATCCAGCGGTCATGCTGCCAGATGGGCTCGTAGCCCGCGGCCAGGGCCCGTTGCACGAATTCCTCGTCGTGACCCTGGAGGAGGATGCGGTCCAGGCGGTGCGCCCAGCGGTCCGGCGGCTCGTCCATGGTCACCGACGCGGGCGGCAACCAGATCTCCCGCACCACCCCGAGGTGCGAGCCGGCGAACTCGAAGATGTGCCGCGTCACCGCCCCGTACACCACCCACAACGCGGCGACGTGCCCGAGGTGATGCACCCGGCTGCCCAGGACACGATCGTCGCGGTTCACCACCACCGCGCGGGCCCCCGGCGGCGTCCGCTTCAGCTGCTCCACCACCGGCGCGGTGTACTCGGAGAAGCGTTGGTGGAAGGACCAGGCCTGCACGTCGCGAAGCAGGCACACCGCCGCCACGACGGGAATTCCCACCCGCAGGCACCACCGCGGGAGCCACTGCCAACACAGCAGCGCCGCCAGCACCAGGAACGGCCCGGTGCGCAGGCTCAGTCCCCACGTGGATCCGTGCACTTCCTTGGGCAACAGCAGGTGCAGCGCCAACGCGCCCACTCCCCACCCCAACGCGGGGCGCATCCGCGGCGGAAGCGGAATGCCCCAGCGCGCCTGCACCAACGCCGCGGCGGCCACCGTGAGGACGAGGCCCGGCACCATCCCCGCCCAGCCCTCCTGCCACAGGTGCGCCGCGTGCCACTCACCCAGGCGGTCCTTCAGCGGGCCGTAGAGGTACTGCAGGTTCTTCGGTTTCTCGTCGTCATCCAGGGTGCCGCACCACCACGCGGCAAGCAGCAGCGAGGGGAGGGAGGCAGCCAGAAGCCAGGAGAGACGTCGCCACCGGTCGCGGTGCAACAGCGCGGTGCCGCCGGCCAGCACCCCGCCCGCGGCGTAGGATTCCACGTGCGCCTCGTAGAGCAGCAGGAGCACCAGCGCGGTGATCACCACGCGGTCCGCGCGCGGCGCATCCATCAGGCGCGTAGCCCAGACCACCGCCACCACGACGAGCGGGAGCGCCAGCGCGTAGCTGAGGAAGCCGTACCAGGTGGACATGCTGTAGCACCCGGCAAACGCCAGCAGCGCCAATTCCCGTCGACAACCCCACACCCGACACAACCACCACACCGCCGCTACCCACAACACGTGCGCGCTGGCCAGGGCGGCGTGGGCGGCCATCTCCGGCGGGAGCAGGAGTCGCCACAGGCCCAGCACCACGTAGCCCGCATAGTAGGGATAGGCGTCCAGGTGCAGCGCGTAGAACGGCACCATGTGGCCTTCACCCCGCAGGGCCTGGCGCTGCACCTCGTGGATGGCCACGTGGTTCCACAGGTCCACGCTGGCAATGCGCTCCGGCAACAGGAGCGGCAGGGTGGCGCCGCACCCCAACAGCAGCCACAGCGCCTTCTCCAGGAGAGGAGGCCACAACGGCTCGAGGCGGTCGCGCGCGTCCTGCATGGGTCGCGTCACTCGTCGTCGGAGAGCTTGCGGAACCCGATGTCGGTGCGTTCGTAACCCAGCTCCTCCACCAGCTTGCGGAACTGCGCGTAGGACACCTCGGCGTCGGGAAGGTGCAGCTCATGCGCGGTCAGTACGGCCTGGTGGGCATCCCGGACCAGGCGCACCTCCAGCGCGCGCACGTAGCGTTCGGTGCGTGCCTGGCGGAGGTGGAACAGGAGCGACTCCACGCGCGCCACCACCGCCTCGACGAGGCGCTGCGGGAGCTGGTGCGGCAGCTCCGGGATGTTCATGTCCGCCATCAGCTCGTCGGTGGCGTTGGCCAGGGTCTGGGTGGGCGAGCGCCTGGCCCGCGGCTCGGTTGCGAGTGGGCTTTGCCATGGCGGACCGGATCCGTACTCCGGCGCGCGCCCACAGGCGAGTCGGCGCGGTCCTCACAGACAAGAATGTCCCCGCCACAGGGTCGGGTGAGAGCCCTCACTCGTCGGAGACGCGCGTGCCCTTGAACTCCCACTCCATGGTCTCGGTGGACTCGCTGGTCTTCTGCTCGTCGGTGAACCCCTCGCTCCTGGACTCGGTCTCGACGGTGATCTTGACGTTGCCGGGCGCCCCGTCGGGCTCCACCACCGCCTTGGTGATGGTGAGGTCGTTCTCCGAGCGGTAGGTCCTGGTCTGGTTGCCGAACTGGTAGGTCGAGTCGCTCTGGGAGGTGCAGTGCGCCTCGTCAACAAGCTCCAGCCGCATGCCCGCCGCGCGCAGCGGCACGGCACACGCGGAGAAGATCTCCAGCACCGCGTCGCTCTCATACCCGCGGGAGATGAACACCGTGATGCGGTCTCCCTCGTCGGTGAACGTGGTCTCGGTGGTGGAGGTCCCGCCGGTGAAGCTGGTGTACTTGCGGCGCGTGGTGGACTCCGCCTCCCCCACGTACTTGCCCTCCATGCCCAGCGCATTGCCGGGCGGGGGCGGCACGAACAGGCAGCCGGCGGTGGACAACAAGGTCACGACGACAAATGAGCGCATCATGGCTGGCCTCAGTCATCCGCCACGCGGGAGCCGGAGAAGGTGAACTTGTACTTGCTGCGCGTCTCGGGGTCGTCGTTGTGCTTGGACCGGCTCTCGATCTCACCCTCCAGCTCCAGGTTGCCGGGCGGGCTGCCCTGCGCTTCCACGTCGGAGAAGGTGGAGGCCGACACCGTCACGTCACGGTTGTTGTCCTGCTGCGTGGTGGTGGTGGTCTCGCACTCGCTGTCGCCGTCGCTGACCAGCTTCATGCCGTCGGCCTTCAGCATCACGTCGCAGAAGTCGGTGATCAGCACCGCGTCGGATTCATAGCCGCGCGTGATGGTGACCACGTATCCGTCGTACTCCACGGCGTAGCGGTCATTGGGGTCGTCGGAGCTGATCAGCTCGAAAGCGAACTTGCCGCGGTACTTGCCGTCCAGTCCCAGCGTGTTGCCGCGCGGTCCACAGCCCACCACGGTGAGGCACAACGCAACCAGGCCCAGTGATGTTCTCATGCGTTCCTCCTCAGTCCTCGGCAACCTTGTCGCCTTCGAATTCCCACTCGGTGGTGGTGATGGTTTCCCGCGTCTTGGTGCCGTTGGAGAGCGAGATGGTGGTGGTCTCAGACTCACCCTCCATCTTCAGCGTGTTGGGCTGCCCGTCGGACTCCGCGGTGGCGTCCCGGTGGACGGTGGTGGAGGTGTCCTCGTCCTTGTCATTGCTGCCGGTGGTGGCGTCGGTGCTGCTCTCATTGCACTCGGTCTTCTCCTGGAGGACCAGCGCCGTGCCGTTGACCTTGAGCGGCACGTCGCAGTCGCGGGTGATCCAGATGGCGTCGCTGTCATAGCCGCGGCCGATCACCACCACCGCACCCTCGGTTTCCGAAGTCACGGTGCGCTCGCTGGTGGTGGTGATGAAACCCAGGAACAACGTCTCCTTGATGCGGGAGACCTGCTTCAGCGTGCCGTTGTAGCGACCATCCAGCCCCAGGCTGTTGCCGGTGGGGCCACACGCGGTCAGTCCCAGCAGCAGGGATGCCCCCGCCACCGCTCTTCCCATCAAGCCCATGCAGAACGCTCCTTGCCCGTGCAGGCGCGGTGATGCTGTTGGAAGGACGCTGGCCCCGTCAAGGAAGCTGCGCCCACGCTCACGTCTCCGGCTGACAGGTGGCGTCGCACCCGTCGCCCGGATCGGTGTTCCCGTCGTCGCACTGCTCACCCTCCTCGAAGGCGCCGTTGCCGCACACCGGCGTGGCCAGCTCACACACGTAGGGAAGCGCGGTGGCGCAGGTGCTGTCATCCCACTGCGCAGAGTCGGGGAGCATCTGCACGCAGTCCGCGTTGCCCACGTTGTCCGGCTGCCCCGACGTGAAGTCCGTGAACACCACCGGCTCACCCGTGATCCAGCCCAGCGTGCCCTCCTGGATCTGGTCGGTGGCGCCCAGCCACAGCGCGCCGGTGAGGACACTGCGCACGCGCGTGTTCTCCTCGGCATCCTCGACGGACACCAGGTTCCCGCCACGGTCCACGCAGTCGCCCTGCGCGGCGAACCAGCCCAGCGCCGAGGAGAAACCCAGGTAGCAGTGCCCGGTCTCCGCGTGCAGCACCGCGCCGGTGGCGCCGCTGCCGTGGCCGCAGGGGAACACGCAGTCGGCGGGGCAGGCGTCGGTCCCGTCGTTGTTTCCGTCGTCACAGTCCTCCAGGCCGGCGTTGTTCACCACCCCGTCGCCGCAGCGCTCCACCACGCACGCGGCCGTGCACCCGTCGCCGGAGACGGTGTTGTCGTCGTCGCACGCCTCGCCCGTGGCCTCGTCCAGCAGCCCGTCGCCGCACTCCTCCTCGCCCCGGCAATCGGCGCGGCAGCCGTCCCCGGCCTCCAGGTTCCCGTCGTCGCAGACCTCGCCCTCCTCCAGCACGGCGTTGCCGCAGCCCTCGCGCTGGCAGGTGGAATCACAGCCGTCGTCGTTGGTGGTGTTCCCGTCGTCGCACTGCTCCTGCCCCGCGTTGTTCACCACGCCGTCGCCGCAGCGCTCCCGCACGCAGGCGCCGGTGCAGCCGTCCAGGTCCGCGGTGTTCCCGTCGTCGCAGGCCTCGCCGGTGACCTCGTCGAGGAGTCCGTCGCCACATTCCTCCTCACCCCGGCAGTCGGCGCGACACCCGTCACCGGCCACGGTGTTCCCATCGTCACAGACCTCGCCCAGCCCCACGTCAATGACGCCGGTGCCGCAGCCCACCGGTTCCTCCCGCACGCACTGCGCGGTGCAGCCGTCACCGTTGAAGGTGTTGCCGTCGTCGCATTCCTCGGTGTCGTGGTTGTTGACCAGCCCGTCCCCGCAATACTCCACGCGACACTGCGTGCTGCACCCGTCGCCACCCTCGCGGTTTCCGTCGTCACAGCCCTCGTTTCCGTCGCGGCGGCCGTCGCCGCACTGGATGTGTCGACAGTCGCTGGTGTCCAGCGTGCAGTCCGCCAGGCACGTCAGGGTCCCGGTGTCAAAACCCAGGCTGGCGCAGCGCTGCCCGACGAGATCGGTGCCGTCGCATTCCTCGCCCTGGTCGGCCACGCCGTCACCGCAGCGGGTGGGGTTGGTGCGACACGCGGTGTGATCCGCGCAGTCGGAGTCACTGCAGTTGGCGGCGCCGTCACCGTCCTCGTCGGCCTCGGCGGTGCAGTCCTCCGGGCGCGTCTGGTTGCAGGTGTTGGGGCACGCCGCCGTCAGGGCCAGGAGGAGGAGCCAACCGCTTCGCATTCAGACCTCACGCACCACCGTGGCGGTCAACACCTGCTCCTGGGGCGAGCGCACCTCGTGGCTGGTGGTGACGCGGTTGCCCTCGCGCAACTCCCCGAGGGTGATCACTTCCGCGGACTCCCCCAGGCTGAGCTGTCCGGCATAGGTGGCCATCACGCGCCGGAGTGTGCCCAGCGCCCCGGCGTTGCGCTCGGCCAGGTCATCCAGCACGTAGGACAGGCTCACCGCGTGGTTCACGTGCGCCAGTCCGTCCAGGTCCGTGTAGCGCGGCGTGCGGTCTCCCACGACGGGCGGCGCGAGCAGCGCGGGCGTGGGCGGTGACGGCTCCTGGTGCGCGTACGTGCCGGGCGCGGGCAGGAAGGCGGCACGGAACTTCTCCTTCATCTTCGCCGGCCTTCGCGTGGCGGCGTCCATGAAGATCCACATCACGTTGGCGCGGAACACCGGTGCGCCGTCCTGCGTGGTCACCACCGTCTCCCGTCGGGAGCGCACCAGCTTGAAGTCGCTGACCCAGCTTTTCGCCACCAGCGTGTCACCCAGGCGCGCCGGTCCGTCGAACACCACGTCCAGCTGGTAGACCATGAAGGTCATCCCCATCTCGAGATAGCGCTGCGGTCCGTAGCCGTTGGCCTCGCTGGCGAGCACCCCGGTCTCCTGCAACAGGTGCAGCGCGGAGAGCGGCTTGAGCAGCCCGTCGGGGCCGATTTCCGAGGAGCGGACGCGCGGAGACCAGGTGAAGGCTTTCATGGGCGCGCTCTTACGGGAAACGCGGGGGAGAACGCCAGTCGCGGTTGCTCCAGCGGATTGCCAAGGGAGGTCCTCCGTCGCCACCACACTGCGGGATCTGATACCCTCAGCCGCATGTCCCGGGCACGCCCATGTCCCTGGCCGTCGGCCCTGGCCCTGGCGCTGCTGGCGCTGGGCGCGGCGTCGTCGTCACTGACGGCCTGCGTCCGCTGCGACGAGGACGAGGTCCAGAAGGATGGGCGCTGCGCCCGCGTGTGCAACTCCGACGCCGACTGTGGCACCAACCTCCACTGCGAGGACGGCACGTGCGAGCCCGGTGGCGTGGAGAACGTTGCCTCCAGCGCGTCCGGCGCGGCCTCTTCCTCGACCAGCAGCTCGGCCACGACCTCCTCCGCGGCCAGCGCGTCGTCGTCCTCGTCGGCGGGGAGCACGGGTGGCGTCACCAGCTCCAGTTCCATCACCAGCTCCACCGCGGCGTCCGCTTCCACGTCGTCGAGCAGCTCGGCGGCGTCCACGTCGGGTTCCTCCAGCACGTCCACGGGCGCCACCTCCTCCTCCGTGACAGCCACCAGCAGCGCCGCAACGACGTCGTCATCGTCCTCCGGCTCATCGTCGACTTCATCATCATCATCATCATCATCATCATCATCATCATCATCATCATCATCATCATCATCATCATCATCATCATCATCATCATCATCATCATCGTCGTCGTCACCGTCAACATCGTCCTCCTCGTCATCATCCGGCGTCCCCGGGGTCCCGTACTGCGACGCGACAAACCCCGACCAGGTGCTCTGCTACGAGTTCGAAACCGACGTGCTGCCCGCGCTCCACGACGGGTCGTCGTACGGCAACGACGCCACGGCCACGGGGGTGAATCACGGCCCGGGCCAGGCGGGCCAGGCGCTCACGTGCGACGAGAACAGCGTGGTCAGCATCCCGGAGGATCCCACGCTGGACATCCCCGCGGTCACCGTCGAGATGTGGGTGCGCGCCGACGTCATCCCGACCACCGGCCGCGCGGTTCTCCTGGACAACAACGCGCAGTACGGCATTGGGGTCTACCCCGGCGGGAATCTCCGCTGCCTCTGCTACGGCTGCACCCTGGAGGTGGCCGCACAGCTGAGCGCGGGGACCTGGCAGCACCTGGCGTGCGTGACCGGCGGTGGCGTCGTCGCGCTCTACGTGGACGGCACCATGACGGGTGCGGGGTTTGCCGGGCCGGTGCTCTCCAACGGGACCGAAGGCACCGCGCTGTGCGGCAACAGCCCGTCGGGGGATCCCTTCACCGGCAGCGTGGACTGCGTGCGCATCTGGCGCACCGCGCGCAGCGCCGAGCAGATCGCCGCGGACATGGATTGCCTGCCCTGACCGCGAAGACAGACGAAGTGACGCGAATCAACCCGCCTTCTGCGCCTTCTTCTCCTTGAGGGCCGCCTGCGCCGCCGCCAGCCGCGCCACCGGCACGCGGAAGGGGGAGCAGCTCACGTAGTCCAGCCCCGCGCCGTGGAAGAACGCCACCGAGGCCGGGTCGCCGCCGTGCTCACCACACACGCCCAGCTTGAGGTTGGGCCGCTCCTTGCGACCGCGCTCCGCCGCCATGCGCACCAGCTGCCCCACGCCCGCCACGTCGATGCTCTGGAACGGGTCCTCCACCAGGATCTTGTGCTGCAGGTAGCTGGGCAGGAAGGATCCCACGTCGTCACGGGAGAAGCCCAGCGTCATCTGGGTCAGGTCATTGGTGCCAAAGCTGAAGAACTCCGCCTCGCCGGCAATGCTCTCCGCCATCAGCGCCGCGCGCGGCACCTCGATCATGGTGCCCACCTGGAACTGGAGCTTCACGCCCTGCTCCGTCGTCACGGTGTGGGCCACGCGCAGGATGATCTCCTTCTGGTGCCGCAGCTCCTCCACGGTGCCCACCAGCGGGACCATGACCTCGGGGAAGACCTTGCCGCCCGCCTTCTGCACCTGCGCCGCCGCCTCGAAGATGGCGCGCGCCTGCATCTCGGTGATCTCGGGATAGCTGATCCCCAGGCGACACCCGCGGTGCCCGAGCATGGGATTGGCCTCGTGCAGCGCCAGCACGCGCAGCCGCACGCGCTCGCGGGAGATGCCCATCTCGCGCGCCAGCTCCTCCTGCTGGGCCTGCGTCTCGGGGAGGAACTCGTGCAGCGGCGGGTCCAGCAGGCGGATGGTGACCGGCAGACCGTCCATGGCCTCGAACAACCCCACGAAGTCCGCGCGCTGGTACGGCAGCAGCTTGGCCAACGCGCGCCGGCGCCCCTCCTCGTCGTCGGCCAGGATCATCTCGCGCATGGCGGCAATGCGGTCCCCCTCGAAGAACATGTGCTCGGTGCGACACAGCCCAATGCCCTCCGCGCCGAACTCCCGCGCCAGGCGCGCGTCGCGCGGGGTGTCCGCGTTGGTGCGCACCTTGAGACGCCGCGCGGCGTCCACCCAGGCCATGAACGTGGTGAGCTCCGGCGCCAGCGCGTGGGTGATGAGCGGTACCTGGCCCAGCACCACCTCGCCGGTGCCGCCGTTGAGGCTGAGCCATTCCCCCTCCTTCACCACGGTGCCGCTGGGCGTGCGCAGCTGCCGCGCCGCGGCGTCGACGACGATGGAACCGCATCCCGCCACGCACGGCTTGCCCCAACCGCGCGCCACCACCGCCGCGTGGCTGGTCATGCCGCCGCGGGAGGTGAGGATGCCCTCGGCCGCGTGCATGCCGCCCACGTCCTCGGGGCTGGTCTCCGCGCGCACCAGGATCACGCGCTCGCCGCGCTTGTTCCACGCTTCCGCGTCGTCGGCGGTGAAGACCACGCGGCCCACCGCGGCGCCGGGGGAGGCGGGCAGGCCCTTGCCCAGGATGCGCCCTTCCCTGCGGTAGGCCTCCTCGTCCTTGAAGCGCGGGTGCAAGAGCTGGTCAATGTGGCGCGGCTCCACCAGGTTCAGCACCGCGTCCTCCGGCGTCACCAGCTTCTCGTTCACCATGTCCACCGCAATCCGCACCGCGGCCGGGCCCGTGCGCTTGCCGCTGCGGGTCTGCAGCATGAACAGCCGCCCCTCCTGCACGGTGAACTCGATGTCCTGCATGTTGCGGTAGTGCTGCTCCAGCCGTCGACAATGCGCGAGCAGCTGCTCGAACACCTCGGGGTTGCGGTCGCGCAGCGTGGCAATGGGCTCGGGGGTGCGGATGCCCGCCACCACGTCCTCACCCTGCGCGTTCATGAGGTACTCACCGTACAGCTCGGGCGTGCCGTTGGCGGGGTTGCGCGTGAAGCACACGCCGGTGCCGGAGGTCTCCCCCATGTTGCCGAACACCATGGCCTGCACGTTGACGGCGGTGCCCAGCAGCCCGCGGATCTTGTTGATCTCGCGGTACTTCACGGCGCGCTCGCTGTCCCAGGAGTTGAAGACGGCACGGATGGCGCGGTCCAGCTGCTCGCGCGGGTGGGTGGGGAAGGGGTTGCCGGTCTCCCGTCGGTACACGTCCAGGTAGCGACGACACAGCTCCCTCAGGTGCTCCGCGTTCAGCTCGGGGTCGGAGCGCGCGCCCACCTCCCGCTTCAGGCCGTCCATGGCGTGCTCGAAGAGGTGGTGGCCCACGCCCATCACCACGTCGGAGAACATGTCAATGAAGCGGCGGTAGGTGTCCCAGGCAAAGCGCGGATTGCCGGTCTTGCGCTCCAGTCCGGCCACCACCTCGTCGTTGATGCCCAGGTTGAGCACGGTGTCCATCATGCCCGGCATGGAGATGGCCGCGCCGGAGCGCACCGAGAAAAGCAACGGGTTCTCCGCGCTGCCAAACCGCGCGCCCAGGGTCCGCTCCACAAAGGCCAGCGCCGCATCCACCTGCGCGGTCAGCTCCTCGGGGAACGCCCCCGCGTGCTCGGAGACAAAGCGACACGCCTCCGTGGAGATGGTGAAGCCCGGCGGCACCGGCAGACCAATGGCGCTCATCTCCGCCAGGTTTGCGCCCTTGCCACCCAGCAGCTCCTTCATGTTGGCGCGACCATCCGCCCCACCACCGCCAAACGTGTACACGTACTTGCTCATGGGCTTCCTCCCGGGACCGCGCTTTGTAGCAGGAAAGGTCGAAACCGGTCTGGCCGACATGCGTTCGCGCTGCAGCCGGTGGGCCAAGCCGGGCGGACCCCACCTGCGCCGTCGTCGCCAGCGGGGATTGCGGGGCTCCTCGGGCGCGGGCGGTGCCGCGGCAGGATTTGCGTTGGCGGGTGCGCGTTTCCTACGGTGACCGCCATGTCCTCGGCGATTGCCTCCGCGCTGCACCTGCTCTCGTTGGCCCTGGGTCTGCCGGGGGTGTTCATCCGTGGCCTGGGGCTGCGCGACCCCACGGTGGCCTCCAACCGCCGGCTGTTGCTGCAGGCGGACAACGTGTGGGGCGTTGCGGCCATGTTGTGGATTGGAACGGGACTGTGGCGACTGCTGGGTGGCGTGGAGAAGGCCACGGCGTGGTACCTGGGCAATCCGCTGTTCCACCTGAAGGCAACGCTCTTCGGGGTGATCTTCCTCCTCGAGCTGTGGCCCATGGTCACCTTCATCCGCTGGCGCGTCGACGAGGCGCGGGGCCGTCCGCTGGATTTCTCGCGGGTGCGCCTGTTCCGCTGGATCAACCACGTCGAGGTGGCGGTGGTGGTGGGCATGGTGTTCGTGGCGGCGGCCATGGCGCGCGGGGTGGGCTACCGGCCCGGCGGGGAGGGGCCGTGCGCGGTGCAGCAGGTCATGATCACGCGGTGCTCCTCCTGTCATGCGGGCCCCACGGCGCAGGCGCAACTGGAGCTGGTGGCGGGTTTTCCGACGAGCCTGGTGAACCGTCGCAGCGCGCAGTGGCCCGAGGACACGCTGGTGGTGCCGGGCAACGCCGAGGCCTCCCTGCTCTACCGCAAGCTGAGCGGGACGCAGGGACCGGCGCGCGGGGCGGTCATGCCGCTGGGTGGCACGCTCTCCCCCGACGAGGTGGAGCTGGTGGGGAAGTGGATTGGCGCCGGCGCGGGGGCCTGCACGAAGTAGGACTAAGGGGCTGGGTCTCGTGTCGTCTGCCCAGTCGACGACGCTGGCGAGCGCCTGAGGGGCTGCGCCAGAACAAGATGCCCAGCGGGATTGCAGACCTCGTGAGCGGGCCACGACCTGGAGTGCGGTGGCCTGTCACCGCCCTGGCCAGCGTCGAGTGCGTCTTCAAC
>JBFMGU010000156.1:0-25515 GCA_040752415.1 Myxococcota bacterium | reverse complement strand
CTTCACCGCCTCCTCCAGCTCCGCCAGGTCCAGCGTGTTCTGCGGTCCACCCAGGAGCTTGCGCGGGAGGAAGTGCAGGAACCCCGGCGGCTCCTCGAAAGGTCCCCACAGACCGGGTCGCGCGGGGTCCGCGTCCTTGGGGCGCTCCTGGGAGATGGCCAGCAGCACCACCGCCTGCGCACCGGGGATCAACGTCACCAGCGCCAGCACGCCGGGCAAGAGTCCCAACGCCGCCCCCAGGATGAAGAACCGGTCGGGCGCCAGCCACGCGCGGTGCCAGTTGTCGAGGGTGGCCCAGCTGTGCAGCGGCTGCAGGCGCCACGCTTCCGGCCAGCCGTCCAGGAACGCCACCAGCACCACGCCCGTCAACGCCGCCAACACCGAGCCGGTGATCACCGCGCCCAGCGTGTACATGGCGGTGAACATCAGTCCCAACGCGCCCGCCAGCGCCGGCTTGCGGAATCCCGCCTGCCTGCGCCCCATGACGTCGGCGAGCCAGGTCTGCGCCGCGGAGACGTAGAACGGCCCGCTGAAGCACATCAGCGACGAGCACACCATCGACACCACCATCAACGGCGGGCATGGCCAGAACACCACGGAGGTGAACAGGCTGGAGAACGCGCTGTACTGGATGGCGGCGCCCGCGGCGGTGAGCGCGCCCCACAACAACGGTCGCGACAACGTGCGCACGCGCGGCTCGGGCGGCTCGTACTGCGGATAGAGGCGGTGCAGCACACGCGGTACGCTGTCCAGCGTGGCGTCGGCGTTGGCGCCGCTCAGGCGCTCGGATTCCCCGGCCAGCGCGTTGGCGTTGCGCGGATCAATACGCGTCACGCTGAGCACCAGCTCTTCCCGACCCAGCCTTCCCACGCTGCCGTAGAGCACCTCGTCGGCGTCCAGCGCGCCGCCCAGCTCCGCCAGGCAGCTGGTCCCGTTGCAGCCCAGCAGCTGCTGCTTCATCTCCAGGCTCAGCATCTGCTCGATGTCCGCGTGCGCGATGACGCGGTAGCCCGGGATGCGGCGCGTCTCGCTCACCAGCAGGTCGCTCAACAGGGATGCCTCCTTGGCGGAGACCCCCGCGCGTGCCTCCAACGGCATCACCAGCAGGCGCGCAAGCCGCTCCCCCGTCGACGGCGCAGCACCACCCGCGGTGGTCACCGCCAGCAGCGTGCAGAGTGAAAGCCCCATCATGTGCGGCCGGTCCTCCCAGGAGCGCCGCGCACGATAACAAGCTCCGGCGGGAGCGCGCCCGGCATTCGCGTCACAGGCCACGCTCGCGCGAAGTCCGCAGCGGCCAGGAGCGTAACCGGACCGTCGTCCACATGCTTCCCCCACCCTCGACCCTGCGCTAAGGAGGCGTCGCCGGGGACGGAACGGATATGTCGAACTACGACGTGATCGTGGTGGGTGGGAGCGTGGCGGGCTGCGCGGTGGCGGCAACACTGGCGCGTCGTGGCGTGAAGGTCATGGTGCTGGAGGCGGAGTCGTTCCCGCGGGAGAAGCCCTGCGGGGAGGGCATCATGCCCGGCGGGGTGGACGCGCTGCGGGACCTGGGCGTGCTGGACGCGGTGCGCGCGCGCGGGGCCCGACCCATGCGCGGCATTGCCTACCACGCCGCCGGACGCACCGCGGTGGGCCACTTCCCCGACGGAGCGGAGGGCCTGTGCATCCGCCGCCTGGAGCTGGACGTGGTGATGGCCGCCATGGCCCGCGACGCCGGCGCGGAGCGACGCGAGGGCGAGCCGGTGCGCGCGCTCCGTCGGGAGGATGACCGCTGGTACGTGGAGACGCGTGAGGGGACGTGGCAGGCGCGGTTTCTCGTCGGGGCGGACGGTGCGCGCTCATTGGTGCGGCGCAGGCTGGGGCTGGACGGGGGACACCACGGCAACAACCGCTACGGCGTGGTGTGCCACTACCGCCTGGCCCGCCCGCTCACCGACGGACTGGTGCACGTGCACCTGATGGGCGGCGGCGAGGTCTACGTGACGCCCTCGGGACCCGACGGGGCCAACGTGGTGTGCCTGCTGGAGAAGGCGCGGATGGAGGTCATGCGCGGGGATCTCACGCGTGGCTACCAGGGCGTGCTGCGGCAGGTGCCGGCGGTGATGGAGATGCTCTCCGGCGCGGAGCCGATCACGGACGTTCGCGCTTGCGGTCCGTTGCGCGTGGAAGCGCGTGACGTGGTGGCCGACGCCGCGCTCCTGGTGGGCGACGCCGCGGGCTACGTGGACGCCATCACCGGCGAGGGGATGAGCCTGGCGCTGCAGAGCGCCCCGTTGGCGGCGCGGACCATCCTGCGTGCGTTGGACACGGGGGATCTGCGCGCCCACGCGCTGCGCGACTACGCCCGGGCTCGCCACGAGCTGGTGCGCGACCACCAGGTCCTCACCCACGGCGTCCTCATGGCCTCGCGACACCGCGCGCTGGTGTGGCTCATGGTGCGCTCCCTGGCGGGACGGCCGGACCTGTTCTCCCGCATGCTCGGCGCCACCTGTGGCATGGAGGCGTTGCCGCGCGCGGCGCTGGCGTGCGCACCGGGTCTTTTGCGCAGCGCGGCCCTCGGCTGACGTCGTCGCTTCGGCGACCGTCGCGCAGCCCCCAACTACCGCAAGACCTGCAGCAGCCGCTTCCCCGCGGTGGTTCCTGTCTTCTCCCGCACCCCGGCCGGCGGCGGCACGCCCCACGCCTGCTCCTTCAGCTCCGCCAGCTCACACGCGCGGGACGAAGGACCGTGGAAGTCTCCGTCCTCCAGCAATGCCACCGCGCTGCACCTCCCGCAGTACCCGCTGCGCGGACAGCCATTGCACGTCGGCAGGTCCGCGTAGGTGGTCTGGCGCAGCTTCTGCAGCGTCGGGGAGTGCTCCCAGATCCGCAGCAGCCCTTCCTGCTTCACATTCCCCACCGGCTGCTGGATGTGCACGCACGGGAGCACGCGCCCGTCGGGGCCCACCACGGTGAAGGTGCGGGCAATGCCGCAGATGGCGTCGCCCGGCTTGCGCGGCGGCAGGTCCTTCAGCTCGTGGTGGCGCGTCTGCGGGTCGCGGAAGAATTCCACCAGGAAATGCTCATCTCCGCGGCACGCCGTGGGAGCCAGGTCGCCGTTGAAGCGCGGGGTGATGCCCGGGTCGAACGCCACGCTTGCGCCCAGCCGCTCCGCCAGCGCGCGCACGTCGGCGTAGTCCTTGGTGGAGGTGTCCAGCAGCGGGCACTTCAGCTTGGTGGTCACGCCCAGGTAATGCAGCATGGCCAACCCGCGCAGCGCCTTGCGCAGGGAACCGGGCGCCTGCGTCACGCCGTCGTGGACCGCGGGGTCCAGGCTGAAGATGGAGACCTCCACGCTCAGCGGTTGCAGCGCCGCCAGCCGACGACAATTCCGCTTGTTCAGCAGCACCCCGTTGGTGAACACGCGGAACGCCAGTCCCCGGGCGCGGATGTGCTCCGCCAGCGGCCAGAAGTGCGGCGACAGCAACGCCTCGCCGCCACTCAAGGTCACCACCAGCACGCCCGCCTCACGCGCCTCGTCCACCACGCGCTTCCAGTCCTCCAGCGCCATCGCGTCCTTCGCGTGGTGACGGTCCTGGAAGCAGTGTCGACACTGCACGTTGCAGCGGTAGGTCAGCTCCAGGTGCGCCGTGGTGGGGCGTCCCGCGGAGGCCGCGCGCGCCTTCCAGCGTCCGTAGTTCGACGTCGTGGTCATGCCGCCTCCACCACGTCGCGCAGCGCGTCGGTGAGCGAGAAGGTCAGCTCATGCGCGTCAACGGCGGCGGCCAGCCGCGTGGCGCCCGCCAGGGCCAGCTCCACCTCGACGTCACCGCGCACGCACAGGCTGAGATTCCCCACCAGGTGCCGGTGCGCCTGGTGACGCGTCAGCGCGCGCACCGAGCGCGGCCCGTGCCGCAACCGCCACAACGCGTGCAGCGGCGCACCCTCACGCGTGCCGTAACGGTAGGGTGTGCCGTACGCCCACCAGCGTCCGTCGTCACCGGGGCGGACCACCATCATCTCGTCGGAAAGCACGCGCGCGCCCTCGCGCTCCAGCATTCCCGCCAGCGTGGTCTTCCCCGCGCCGGACGGCCCCGCGAACACGTGCGCCCGACCCCGCAGCTCCACGCCACACGCATGCAGCGCCACGCCCCCGGCCTCCAGCGCCCGCAGCGTGATCTCCGCGCGCAACAGCATGTCCAGCCCCAGCAGGCTGGGGTGGGGACGCAGGGTGCCCTGGCCTCGTCGACGATCCAGGAAGCCCATCTGTGGGCTCATCCGCAGGCGCAGCTCCTCGTCCTCGCGCACCACCTCGCCGCTGGGGTTGCCGGCCAGGGCCGCGGGCTCACCGGCCAGGCTCACGCGGATGCCCCCGCGCTCCGCCGTCACAAAGGGTCCGTAGCTGGTGCGCAGGCGGGAGAGCAGGGCGCCGTCCTCACTCGCCACGTCAAACCGGACGCGTGCAATCTCCAGCGGAATCACCGTGGGCTGCATCACGCGTTCCTCACGTCGCGGGCGCGTCCAGGCAGTCGCCTTCCCCCGTGAGGCAGCCGGTGGACTGCCCCGCCGGCTCGAAGTCCTCCTCCCACGCAATCGTGGGCGGCTCGTAGCGCTCCGGGGAGGGCGCGGCCGGCGGGCGGGTGGGGGTGGGCAACGGGTTCTTCATCAGGTCACAACAAGGGCCAATCCCACGACGTCACAGTTTCACTTCAAAGCTGGTTTCCGCCGCAGGCACGGTGGCGCTGTTGCGGTAGACGCGGACCCGCCAGGTCCCCGTCATGCTGTAGTCCTCGATGTGGCTACCCCGCAGCGGCAGGCGCTGGGAGACCACGCCGTCGGCGGGCACCGGGCTGGTGTTGCGGAGATACAGGTTTCCGTCGGGGGTGAACAGCTCAAGATTCTGACGATCCCCCGGCTCCGGCTTGGGCCAGCGCGTCTGCAGGATGGCTGCGCTGTCGCCGACGTGGAGATTTGCCTCACCCGACTCCCCGCGCACGGTGATTTCCGGACGACCCGCGGGAGCGCCAGCGGCGGGCGGAGGCGCTTCTCCCGTCGGAGCTTGGGTTTCCGGTGGGCCCACCTCCTGCTGACACGCGGCGGCCAGCAGCGCGCCGGCGAGCAGGGACCACGGGAATCTCGGAGGTGCTGCGCGCATGGGTTCCTCAGAAGGCGGGAATGCCCCAGATGGTGCCGTCGCTGGTCTGGACAAAGAACGTGCTGCTGGACGTCTCCAGCGCCACCTCGCTGACCTGCACTCCGTCCAGCGTCTGGCTGCCCAGCAGCGCGCCGGTGGCGTTGTCCAGCTTGTGCAGCTTGCCCGCCCCACCCACGAAGATGCCGCGACTGATGGGCAGCGGCGTGCTCACCACCGCGGCGCCGGAGACGGTGACCTCGAACGTGTTGGCCTGGCCGTCGGCGGCGGTCTTGAACGCGGTGCCGTCAAAGTAGACCTTGCCCACCCTGCCGCTGCGCGTGGAGTACACCACGTACCCGGCGCTGGAGATCGCCACCAGGCCCTGCACGCTGCCGGTCACCGACGTCGTGGCAATGACCGCGCCGGTGGCGGGATTGATGGCGTAGAGCGTGCCGCTGTGGCTGCCGCAGAAGAGCGCCTGCTGGGTCCACGCCGTGGGGGACATGCGGCACTGCGCCTTGAACAGCGTCCCGTCGAGGATCTTCTGTGAGGCCCACCCGCTGGGCTTGGGCGCGGCGCCCGCTCCGGGGTCCACGCTCATGTCGAACGCGTAGATGCCGCCGCTGCCCGCGCCCACCGGCACGAACATGTACGCCCGCGTGACGTCGCTGTTGACCTCGTGGGTGATGGCGTCGGTGCCAATGCTGAGCGTCCAGTACGCGGTGAGGTCCGGGCGCACGGCGCGGATGTAGTTGCCGGAAGCCTCGTTGGTGCCGAACAGCAGGGCCGGTCCGTTGGCCTTGTAGGTGCTGTGCAGTGCCGCCGACGAGGTGAGCAACGCGCCCACGCCGCTGCTGACCGCCGCCGTCGTCGTCGAGGTGGTGGGACTTCCGCTCGGTTCCACGCGGTAGAGGGTGCCGGGGTTGGGGCTGCCGGAGTCGGCGGTGAAGACGGCGTAGCCTGCGCTGGCGTCGGAGAGTGGCAGGGAGCGGCGGGTGACCTGGTTGTTGAGCAGGACCGCGCGTCGTTCCTCCGTCCCGTCACGACGGACGAAGTAGAGGCCCAGGTCGTTGGCGGCGAAGGTGGCGAAGCCGGGCGGACTGAGCGAGCCGGGGCGGACCCCCGGTGGCGTCATGCCGGCCGCGGCGTGTTTGTAGAAGAACCCCGTGCCCGGCCGCGCCGCCACGACGATGCTCCGCGGGTTCGAATACCCGTACAGCGCGTCGAAGTTGTAGAACGTGTAGGTGGCGCTGCCGTCGTCCTGCGTCACCAACGTGCTCTCCGTGCAGCTCTCTCCCGTGCCGCCGTCCACGCACACCACCACCGAGCTGCCAATGACCTCGCCCACGGCGTAGGCCTGCTTGTCGGTGGGCCGGTCGGTTCCGCGCACCACCATGACGCCGGCGTGCGTCTGGCTGACGTCGGAATTGGTCCAGTAGAAGACCGGACGCGCGCTGGTGGCGGAGCGGCTCACCGCGGGCAGCTCGACCCAACCAATGGGCACCATCACCGTGAAGGAAGCGCTGCTGCTTCCCGGCTGGAACCCCGACCACGCCATGGGCACCGTGTACGTCGTGTCGCTGGCGGGGTTGGGGTAGAAGCCGCCGCTGTTGCGCGCGCGGAAGGTGGCGGTGCTTCCGTTGCTGAACGCGGCCCCGGTTCCCACGCTGAAGGTCACCGCGCCCGCCGCCGCGCTCACCGTCCATCCGCTGAGGCTGGTGCTGCCCGCGTCAAACGTCCACCCCGACGGCGCCGTGAGCACCACCTGGTTGATGAGCCCGCTGGTGCCGTTGGTGATGCTCACCTCGATCTCGCCGCTGCTGCGCGCCGCGTAGGCCGGCGAGTTGGTGACGGACGCCGTGGTGGTATCCGCCGGCAGCACCACCGTGAGCGGTGAGGACGTGCCGCTCAGCCCCGCCCCGCTGACGACGAGGGAAACGGTCTCCGCGCGCTGCAGCGTGGTGGGGAGCGCGGTGGACACCTGGCCGGCGTTGAAGGTGACCGCGGTGGTGTAGCTGGGCTGGCTGCCGTCCAGACCCGCGGAGGGACCGCTGTAGCTGAGCGTGACGCTGCCGGAATAGCTGGTGTCCACGTTGTGGTAGACGTCGGTCATCGTGATGTCGACGATGTCGAAGGGCACGCTGGCGGTCTGCGTGGTCACCGTCCCGCTGTTGCCAAAGCCGGGCGTGAAGGTCTCGCCGGGCAGCGTGACGATGAGGCGGTCGGCGGCCAGGCGGTTCACCGTGTAGCTCTGCGACGCGTCGGTGAGCGCCTCGGGACCGGAAGCCTTCTGCACCGTGAGGGTGTGCGTGGCGGCGACGGTGTCGCGCACGTAGAAGGTCTGGCTGCTCTGCGTGGAGGAGAACGTCACGCTGGTGATGGCCGTGGTGCAGCCGCTGTCGCTGTAGAAGAGCGCGTTGGAGCCGGTGGGCTGGACCAGGTTCACCACCGTGGTGCCGGTGGGCGGCACGGCCACGCCGGTGGCGTTGCGCAGCTCCAGGGTGAAGGGCGCGGCGGTGCCGCTGCAGGTTCCCGCCGTCAGCGTCTGCGTGGTGTTGGTGAAGACAATCTGCGAGGGGGCCAGCTTGTACGCCGCCATCCCCGCCGCCCACTTGCGCGACTGCGACAGCGTACCCGTGGCGGCGTAGCTGCCGGTGGCCGTGACCTGGCGCGACAACATGTGCACGGAGATGTCACCCGCGCCGCCGTCGCCGTTGGTGCCGTAGCTCCCTTCCACCTTGAAGCTGTTGCCCGCGGTGATGGTCTCCGTGGACGGGCCCTCCACCCCCACCAGCCCCATCAGCAGGTCCTGCGCGCGCAACGTGGTGGCGCTGTTGCTCGTCACCGACGTGCCCGAGCCGGTGGTGCTGGTGGTGACGTCCACCGCGCCGGTCTGCGCCAGTCCCGAGAAGTAGGCCACCGTCATCGCCTTCGCCGTCACCGACGGGAAGGTCACGCTGATGGTGTCCCCGGGCACCAGGGCGGTGGTGGTGTTGGCGGAGAACATGAACGCGCGCACCTGGTTCTGCGACCGCACGTCCAGGTCGGTGGAGTAGGTGTTGCCGCGGCTGTCCGACGCCGTGATGGTGCCGCCGCTGGGATCATCCATGGCAAAGGTGATGACAACGCGGTTGTTCACCGGCACCGTGGTTCCCAGCGTGATGGACAGCGTGGTCACCGCGGGGTTGGTGCTCTGCGCAAAGCCAATGGTTCCGTTCACCGCGTAGGTCTGCGTGGCCGCGCTCAGCGTGTCCGGGCCGGAGACCTTGGAAACCGTCAGCGTGGGTGATCCCGACGAGGTCTGCGTGTCCAGCACGTAGAACGTCTTGCTGCTCTCCGTGCTGCTGAAGGTGAGCTGCGTGATGGCCGTGGTGCACGCGGAGTCCGAGTAGAACGTGGCCGTCCCCGACGTGGAGCTCACGCCCAGCACGGTGGTGCCGGTGGGCGGGACCGCGGCGCTGTTGCTGCTCTGCAGGACCACCGTGAACGGATTGCTGGTGCCGCTGCACACGCCGGCGGAGAGGATGCGGTTGGTGTTGGTGAACACCACCTTGCTGGGCGCGGCGCGGTAGGTGGCCATGGCGGCGGCCCAGGCGCGGCTGGTGTTCAGTCGGGCGGAGACCGCGTAGCTCCCCGTGGCGGTGACCTCCCGGTACAGCAGCGTGGCGGTGACGTTGGTGGCCGCGGGGTTGCCGCTGGTGCCGGCCTTGGCGTCGGTGGTGAAGGAGCCGCCCGGGCTCAGCACGTCGTTCTCCGGGCCTTCCGCGCCCACCACGCCAATCAGCATCTCGTTGGCGCGGGTGGTGGTGGCACTGCTGGTGGCGGGGTTGCGGCTGTTGCCCGTCCCCGTGGCGGTCTTGTCCAGGGCCCCGCTGGGCATCAGGCCGGAGTACTCGCTGACGACGATCCCCTTGGCCGTGGCGCCGGACGGCACGGTGACGGAGATGGTGTTCCCCGCCGTCAGGGACGTGCTTGCGTTGGCGCTCAGGATGAGCGTGCGCACCGTCCCGGAGTTGGTCACGTCCGCGTCGACGGCGTAGCTGTTCCCGCGCGAGTCCGAGGCGCTGACCGTGCCGCTGACCGCGTCCATGGCCACCGCCACGATGATCCGGTTGTTCTGCGCCACCCCTCCCGAGGGAACCGTCACCGTCAGCGTGTTGCTCCCCGCGGTCTTGTTCTGTGCCGTGCCCAGGTTCTTCACCCGTGCGGCAACCTGGGCGTGTACCGGGGCGGACAACGCCACCACGGCCACCACCGCGGAGGGGAAGAGCAGGCGCACGCTCATGGGTCCCCCGTCGGGGACCGCAGGTCCATCAGCCCCCGTGCCACCATCTTGCCCACAAAGCTCGCCGCGTCGGCCTCCGCCGTGGGCGCCGTCAACGCGAACCGCGCCGCCAGCAGCTCCGCCAGCTCGCGCACCGTGCGCTTGCCGTCGGCGTGGCTCCACAGCAGCGTGCCGGCCGGGTTCAGGCCCATGACGCGCCGGGCGGTGAGGTCAATCACCACCGCTTCACCGTCCAGCGACTGCCACGCGCACCGGCTCCCCACCACCGGCACCGCCTCCAGCGACGCTGGCCCTGGGGTCGCCGATGCCGCTGCGGACTGAGTGCTGTCGCCGTTCATGTCCGGACCCGTCGGTGAATGTGGGCAAACCGCGTGCCAACGAGGAAATACTGTAGGAAGTGCCTCGTGATACGTCAACAATCGTATCCGCAGCGCGGACCCCGGATCTGTGACGTGGGCACACTCCGTTGTTTCAGACGTCAGAGGCCGGACGCGGGCACTCCCCAGATGGTTCCCGCGCTGGTCTGGACGAAGATGGTGCTCGTCGAGGTTTCCAGCGCCACTTCGCTGACTTGCACGCCATCCAACGCCAGTGAGCCCAGGAGCGACCCGTCGGTGGGGTTCAGCTTGAACAGCTTGCCGGCCCCGCCCACGAACACCCCCGCGCTGATGGGCAGGGGCGTGCTCACCACCGCGGCGCCGGAGACGGTGACCTCGAACGTGTTGGCCTGGCCGTCGGCGGCGGTCTTGAACGCGGTGCCGTCAAAGTAGACCTTGCCCACCCTGCCGCTGCGCGTGGAGTACACCACGTACCCGGCGCTGGAGATCGCCACCAGGCCCTGCACGCTGCCGGTCACCGACGTCGTGGCAATGACCGCGCCGGTGGCGGGATTGATGGCGTAGAGCGTGCCGCTGTGGCTGCCGCAGAAGAGCGCCTGCTGGGTCCACGCCGTGGGGGACATGCGGCACTGCGCCTTGAACAGCGTCCCGTCGAGGATCTTCTGTGAGGCCCACCCGCTGGGCTTGGGCGCGGCGCCCGCTCCGGGGTCCACGCTCATGTCGAACGCGTAGATGCCGCCGCTGCCCGCGCCCACCGGCACGAACATGTACGCCCGCGTGACGTCGCTGTTGACCTCGTGGGTGATGGCGTCGGTGCCAATGCTGAGCGTCCAGTACGCGGTGAGGTCCGGGCGCACGGCGCGGATGTAGTTGCCGGAAGCCTCGTTGGTGCCGAACAGCAGGGCCGGTCCGTTGGCCTTGTAGGTGCTGTGCAGTGCCGCCGACGAGGTGAGCAACGCGCCCACGCCGCTGCTGACCGCCGCCGTCGTCGTCGAGGTGGTGGGACTTCCGCTCGGTTCCACGCGGTAGAGGGTGCCGGGGTTGGGGCTGCCGGAGTCGGCGGTGAAGACGGCGTAGCCTGCGCTGGCGTCGGAGAGTGGCAGGGAGCGGCGGGTGACCTGGTTGTTGAGCAGGACCGCGCGTCGTTCCTCCGTCCCGTCACGACGGACGAAGTAGAGGCCCAGGTCGTTGGCGGCGAAGGTGGCGAAGCCGGGCGGACTGAGCGAGCCGGGGCGGACCCCCGGTGGCGTCATGCCGGCCGCGCTGTGCTTGTAGAGGAAGCCCTGCGCCGGCCGGGCGGGAACGCTGATGGCCACGCCGGTGGCGTAGACCTGCGACGCGTCGAAGTTGTGGAACACGTAGCGCTGCGTGGCGTCGTCCTGCGTCACGGAGGTGCTCTCCGTGCAGCCCTGTCCCGTGCCGCCATCCACGCAGACCACCACGGAGCTGCCCAGCGTATCGCCCGCCGCGTAGGTGACACCGTCGACGGGAACGTCGCTGCCGCGCAGGATCAACACGCCGGAATGGGTGCGGTACTCGTCGGAGTTGGTCCAGTAGAAGGTGGGGCGCGCGGATGCGGCGGAGCGGCTCACCGCGGGCAGCACCACGTTGCCAATGGGCACCAGCACGGTGAACGCGGCGGTTGCCGCTCCCGACTGGTAGCCGTCCCAGGTCACCACGACGTCGTGGTCGGTGTCGACGGCGTTGTTGGGGTAGAGGCCGCCTGCGTTGGTGGCGGAGAAGCTGCCCGTGGCGCCGTTCAGGAACGCGCTCGCCGGTCCCTCGAACGTGATGGTGCTCGCACTCGACGAGGTCACGCTCCACCCCGCCACCGTGGTGGACCCCGACGTGGGATCCCATAGGAAGCCACTGGGCGCGTCGAGGTCCACGCGGACGAGTCCGCCGCCGGTGCCGTTGACCACGCTCACCTGCACCACGCCGCTGGTCCGGTTGGCGTAGCCCGTTCCCACCGCGGAGACCGACGTGGTGTCCGCCGGCGCCACCACCGTGACCAGGGAGGAAGTGCCCGAAACCCCGCCACCCGTCACCGTGATGGCCACCGTCTCCGCCTTCACCAACGTCGTCACCAGCGACGTGGTTGCCACGCCGGAGGTGAACGAAGCGCTTGTGGTGTACTGCGGTGGCGTGCCGTCGCCCGCGTTGCTGGGACCGCTGTAGCTGAGCGTGTATGTGCCGCTGAACGAGGAGACAACGTTGTCGTAGTCGTCCGTGCCGGCGAGGTCGGCCAGCGTGAAGGCCGTTCCCGCGGTCTGGTTCGAGGCGGTCCCGCTGACGCCGCTCCCGTCGGTGAACGTCTGACCCGGCAGCGCCACCGCGAGGCGACTCAGCGCGCCCGCGTCCACCACGTACGTCCCGCTGGTGCCCGTCAACGATGACGAGGTCACCTGCAGCGTGTGCGTGGGAGCCGACTTGCGACGATCCAGCACGCATACGTCGGTGGTGTAGGGGGAGGTGGCGCTGGCGGAGAACGTGACGGTGCTGCCCGAAGTCCCCGTGCACGCGGTGCCCGGATACAGCGTGGCGTTCCCGCTCGTCGTCGTCACCGTGGCAGTGGTGTCGGTGAGCGGCGGCATGGCCACGCCTTTGACGCTCTGCGGTTGCAGCGTGAACGCCTCGCCCACGCCCGCGGTCAGCGGTGAGGGGTTGCTGCTGATGACGACTTTGTTCGGGACCAGCTTGTAGGTGGCCACCGCGGCGGCCCAGTCCCGGGCGGTGCCAAGGTTGCCGGTGGACGTCTGCGTGCCCGTCGTCGAAACCTCCTTGAAGGTGAGGAAGACCGCGATGTTGGTGTTCGCGCCGCCCCCGGTGGTTCCCGCCTGCGAGTCCAGCGTGAAGCCTCCGGTGGGCGTGTAGCCATCGGAAGTCACGCCCTCCACGCCGGTCACGCCGATCACCAGCTCGTGGGCGCGCGTGGTGGTGGCCGTGGCGTTGGAGGTCACCGACGTAATGCTTCCTGTGCGCACGCTCGTCCGGTCCAGGGCACCACTGGAGGCCACACCCACGAAGCGCGACACCGTCATGGCTCGCGCGGCCACCGAGGGATGGGTCACGGTGATGACGTCGCCGCTGACCAGTGCCTGGGCGGCATGGGCGGTGAAGACCACGGTGCGCACGCCGCCCGTGTTGGGGATGTTGGCGTCGATGGCGTAGCTGTTGCCCTTGCTGTCCGCGCAGGCCAACGCCGGCGTGGCAGTTGCCGTGTAGTCCATGGCGAACGCCACCACGATGCGCTCATCCTGGTTCACCCCGACGCTGCCCACCGTGACCGACAGGCTGGTGCCCGTGGTCTTGGACGAATTGGAGCCCACGCCGCCGGTCACCGTGTAGGCCTGGCTCGTCGCGGAGAGCGTGTCCGGGCCGGAGACCTGGGAGGCGCTGATGGTGGCCGTGCCCACCGCGGTGTCCAGCACGTAGATGCTCTTGCTGCTCTCGCTGCTGGTGAACGTGACCTGCGCGGCGCCGCTGGAGACGGGCAGCGCGGTGGTGCAGGTGGCGTCGGAGTAGAACGTGGCGGTGGCCGTGGTGGAGCTGACCGCCACCACCGTGCTCCCCGTGGGCGGAACCGCGCTGCCGCCGCTGGACCGCGTCTCCAACGTGAAGACGTTCGTGCTGCCTCCGCAGCTGCCCGCGGTCAGTGTCCTCGTGGCGTTGCTGAAGGCAAGCGTGGAGGGCGCGGACTGGTAGGCCACCAACGCGGCGGCCCAGGAGCGGGAGGGACTGATGGTGGCGTCGCCGGTGTAGCTCCCCGTCGTTGTCACCACGCGCAGGCCCATGCCGGCGGTGATGTTGGTGTTGTCGGTGCCGCCGGTGGTGCCGCGTTTGGCCACGCCGGTGAAGTTGTTGTACGGCGAGATGTTGTCCGCTTCCGGTCCCTCCGTTCCCACCGTGCCCACCAGCAGGATGTCCGCGCGCGTGGTGGTGACCGACCCGGTGCTGATGACCCCGCTGGTGGCGGTGTTGGAGGCGGTTCCGTGCACCGCGTTGGTGGGCGCCACGCCGTAGTACTCGGCCACCACCATGGCCTTGGCGGTGACGGTGGGGAAGCTCACCGTGATGGTGTTGCCCACCGCCAGCCCGCTGCTCATGTGCGCGCTGAGGATGACGTTGCGCACCGTGCCGGTGTTCTGCGAATCGGCGTCGACGGCGTAGCTGTTCCCCGCGGTGTCGGACGCGGAGACGGTTCCAGACACGTCATCCATGGCAAACGCAATCACCACGCGATTGCCCGCCGTCACCGCCGTGCCCACCGTGACCGAGAGCGTGCTGGACGACGTCTTGCTCTGCGCCAATCCCACCGTCTGCACGTACCCGGTGGCCTGCGCGCGCGCGTCCGCGCTCCACGTCAACGCGGTGGTCACCAGAAGGGCGAGGCAAACGCGCACGCCTGGATCGCGCACACTGCTCGACGTCATCAGGCCAGCCCTTCCGCCACCAGTGCGCGTCGCAGACCCCGCAACAGCGAAGCAACACGTGGGACGCGGGCAAGTGCCCGTCGGAGTTGGAGCCGCAGCGCGGGGGAGGGCGCGGGAATGGGGTGTGGTTGTCCGTCGCGCAGAACCTGCGTGGCGCGATACAGCACGGCATCACGACCCATCCCGGGATCCGCGCGCACGCACGCGTCACCGCGCGTGACCACCATGTTGCCGTTGGCGCGCAGCACGCGGTGCACCACCCAGCCCGTGGGCAGACGCAGCACCACCACGTCTCCACGACGAGGCGCGCCCGTCAGTGGCTCCAGGAAGATGCTCTCGCCGTCCCTGAGGGCGGGCGCCATGCTGTTCCCGCTCAGGGTGTACCAGAAGGATTTCGTCATGGGCCGATGGAGAGGCTATCACTTCGCTCTGCGCCCGTGTGCCGCGAACTTGCCTTGAGCGCGGCACTCGGGTTCCCCTGGAGGGCCATGCGTTCCCGTCGTGTGCTTGCGTTGGTGGGAGTGTGGGTGTTGGTGGGGTGTCCGCCGCCGCCTCCGGTGTCTTCCGACGCTGGCGTGGAGACCGTGAGCTCGTCGTCCAGCAGTGGCTCGGTGGCCTCGTCCAGCGTCGTGTCCTCCTCGGCTTCGTCGTCGTCCAGCGGTAGCGCGTCGTCGTCGGGGGCGGCTTCCTCGTCGTCCTCGAGCGGGTCCCTGTCGACGAGCACGGGTGGCAGCACCAGCTCCACGAGCAGCACGGGCTCCACCACCGGCGGCACGTCCTCCAGCGCGTCCACGACGTCAACCTCCAGCTCCAGCAGCGGCGGGTGCACGCGCCAGAACCGGTGTCCCCCAGGGTACGAGTGCGGCACCTGGGACGACTGCGGCGTGCCCATCTCCTGCGGAAGCTGCCTGTGGCCCCGGTCCTGCTCGGGAGGCGGGGTGGCGAATCAATGCGGCGGCAACGCCGGCTTTGCGCGGGTGGCCAGCCTGGAGGACGTGGCCGGTCCCACCAGCGTGCTGCTCTCGGATCTCGACGCCAATGGCCAGGTGGACCTGGTGGTCGCCGACGCCGTGGATCACCGCGTGGTGGTCTGGCGCAACCTGGGCGGCGGGAGCTGGGAGCTGGTCGCCTCGCTTTCCGTCGGTTTCTCCCCGGTGGCGGTGCAGGCCGCGGACCTCGACGTGGACGGCGTGCTGGACCTGGCAGTGGCCAACATCGCGGGCAACAGTGTGAGCGTCCTGCGGGGCCTGGGTGGGCTGCAATTCGCCGAGGCCGCGGCGTATCCCGCCGGCGTGGGTCCCAATGCGCTTGCCGTGGCGCTGCTGGATGATAACGCCATCCCCGACGTGGTGGTGGCCAACGACGACGGCGCGGTGAGCGTGCTGCTCGGGGAAGGCGGCGGCGTGCTCTCCGCGCCGGTGTCCTATCCGCTGGGCGAGTACGCGAATGCCGTGGCGGTCCTGGACGCGGACCACGACGGATGGCTCGACGTGGCCGCCGTGGACTTCTCCGCCAACCGGCTCAACCTGCTGCCCGGTTCCGTCGACGGCGCGCTGGGGACGGCGCAGCAGCTCACCGCGGGTCGCGCGCCCATCCACGTGCTGGCCACGGAGCTGGACGAGGACGCGCTCACCGACGTGGTCGTGTCCTCCACGGAAGAGGGCCTGCTGCGCGTCCGTCGGGGTACCGCGTCCGGGTTGTCCGCTGCCGACGTGTCCCATCCCGCCGGCAACGCGCCCACCCAGTCCGCCGCCGCCGATCTCGACGGGGACGGCCGCATGGATCTCGTGGTGGTCGACGCGGCGGGCGCCATCCACGCGCTGCAGGGCCAGGCCGACGGGTCCTTCCCGCTGGTGGCCACCGTGCCGCTGGAGGCGCAACCCCTCCACGCCAGCGTGGGCGACGTCACCGGCGACGGCCGTCCCGACGTGGCGGTGGCCGTCTACAGCACCGCGCGCGTCCACATCCTGGCCAACCTGGCGGAGCTCCCCGCGGGAACCTCCACCAGCAGCTCGTCGGGAGGGAGCACATCCTCGTCGGGAAGCAGCAGCTCCAGCAGCACCAGCAGCTCCGGGGGCAGCACCAGCTCCAGCAGCGGCGGCTGCGTTCCCCTCACGGAATGCCCGCCCGGCTTCGAGTGCGACGCGATTCCCGACGGGTGCAACGGCGTCGTCGAGTGCGGCTCCTGCACGCCCCCGCTGCAGTGCGCCGGCGGCGGCACCCCCCACGTGTGCCAGCCCGTCTCACCCGCCGCGCTCTTCGCCGACGCGGTCGCCTACGCGGTGGGCGCCGGTCCCCAGTCGCTCACCGCCGCGGACATCGACGGAGACACGCGTCCGGATCTCGCGGTGGCCTCGTTCACCACGGCGGCGGTGACCCTGCTGCACGGCGTGGGGGACGGAACGCTGACCCGCCGCACGGAGGTGCCCGTGGTCAGCTCCCCCGTCGACGTGGACGCCGCGGACCTGGACGGCGACGGCCGCCTGGACCTGGTGGTGGCCGAGGTGTTCGAGGGGGGGATCAGCGTGCTCATGCAGCAGCCCGACGGATCCTTCCCCACGCCTTCGCTCGTCGTCACCGGGACCAACCCCAATGCGCTGCAGGCCGTGGACCTCACCGGCGACGCCGCACCCGACGTGCTGGTGGTGGACGGAGACGGCACCCTCACCGTGCTCCTCAACGACGGGAACGGCACCCTGGGTCCGCCCGCCAGCGTGGTGGTGGGGACGCAGCTCAGCGGGCTGTGGGCGGGGGATCTCGTCGGGGATGCGGCGGTGGACGTGGTGGTGGTGGACGCCGCCAACAGCGAGCTCATCCTGATGACGGGGCAGGGCGACGGCACCTTCGTCGAGCACAGCCGGGTCACGCTGGCCCATGTCCCCGAGCAGGTGGGGCCGGTGGATCTGCAGGGTGACGGTCGCCCCGACGTGGCGGTGACCCTCCCGGAGACCGCGCTGCTGGCGCTGGTGGGCATGGATGGCACGGGCATGCAGTCGCCCGGCTACCTGACGGTGGGCACCAGCCCCGCCGCGCTCCGCTCCGCGGATCTCAACGCCGACGGGAATGACGACCTGGCCAGCGCCCACGGCGACGGGATGGTGCGCGTGATGCTCGGCGCGGGTGACGGCACGTTCACCCCGCTGGGCGCCGACGAGCCGGTGGGTACGCAGCCGGTGGGCGTGGTGGTGGTGGACCTCAATGGCGACGGGAAGCCGGACCTGGCCGCGTGCAACCAGAGCAGCGACGACGTCAGTGTGCTCCTGAACCACTTCCCCTGAGCGTCAGCCTTCCAGCGTGGCGTGCAGGTCGGCGGGACGGTTGGCCACCGCCATGGCGGCATCCGTCTCCACCATGCGCGCGCGCACCAACGTGGCCAGGCTGGTCTCCAGGCTCAAGGAGCCGGTGCGCTCCTGCTCGCCCTCGCGGATGAGCCCGCCCAGCTGGACGAAGCGCGCGGGGTCGCGGATGTACTCGGCCACCTTCGGCGTGGCGCGGAGGATCTCGCACGCCGCAATGCGACCGCTGCCTTGCGTGCTGCGCACCAGCCGCTGGAACACCACGGCGCGCAGCGCGTCGGACAGGCGGGCGCGGGCCACGGGTTGCTCGTCGGGCGGATAGAAGCCGATGAGGCGCTGCAGCACCTTCACCACCTCGGTCCCGGTGGCGGTGCACAACACCAGCCGCCCCGACTCCACCGCGCTCAGCGCCAGGTCCACCCCCGTGGCGTCGGTGAGCTCCCCCATGGCAATGACGTCGGGGTCCTGGCGCATGGCCTGCTTGAGCCCCACTTCCAGGCTGCGCGTGTCGGTGCCCACCTCGCGCTGGATCACCGAGGCCTGCTTGCTTTTGAGGAGGAACTCGATGGGGTCCTCCAGCGTGAGGATGCTGATGGGCCGGTGGATGTTCATCTCCTCCAGCACCGCCGCCAGCGTCGTGCTGCGACCGCTGCCGCCCTGCCCGCAGATCACCACCAGCCCCTTGTCCTGCCCCGCCAGCTCCCGCACCTGCGGCGGCAATGTGAGCTGCTCAATGGTGAGCACCTCCGAGCGGATCACGCGGAAGATCAGCCCCAGGCTGCCGCGCTGGCGCAGGATGCTGACGCGGAAGCGGCTCACGCCCGGGATGCTGTAGCTGGTGTCGACGTCGTGGGTCTCCCCGGTGGGCCGACGGTCCGGGTGGCTGGAGAGCACGTGCTCCGCCATGGAGGCGGTGAGCGCCACCGGCAGCGGCTCACCCTGGATGGGCATCAGCGCGCCCTTCATGCGGTAGCGCGCGGGACTCCCGGCGATGAGGTGGATGTCGGAAGCGCCGTGGCTCACTCCCACGCCCAGCAGCTGGTCCAGCACGTCCTTGGCGTTGTGCTGCGCGGTGGTGGGCGGCGCGGTGACCGCCTGCAGCCGACCCGCCGAGACGGTGCGCTGCGGCGCCGGCGTCCCCACCGTGGCCACCGGCATGGCGTGCGACGGCGCGGACAGCACCGGCGCGGGAGTGTGCGGCGGCGCCGGGAAGCCGGGCGCAGCGGGCATGGTGCGCGGCGGTGTCGAGGTGGGACGCGCCGGTTGAGGTGCCCCGCCCCAGCTGGCCGGAGTGGAGACCGGCGTGGGCGCGCGCGCGTGCGGCGCAGCCACCGGTGGCGTCGTCGGAGCAGGGCCGATCAGGACGTCTGCAAACGGATCAAAGTCGTCCGTCATTCACTCTCCACGTTGCCCTGGAAAAACTCCGACGATCCGGCGCGGCGAGGCATTCTGGCAGTGATCTCGCGGGAATGGAATCTCCGTGTGATCAATGACCAGGCCGGGCCGCCACGCGGAACGGGATGCGCGTCCGACCTACCTTGCCGCTCACCGCGTCGTGGACCACCACCTCCGCCCAGTAGGGCTGCGGCGGCAGCTTGGACACCGTCATCTCCAACACCATGTGCGTGGTCCGGTGCGGCGTGCGGGACACGAAGCGGTGCTCCCCGAAACGCTCCTTGCCGCCGATGCGCTCGCCGTCCTCGTAGAGGATGAACACGTCGGTCCACAGGTCGACCTCCAGGCCTTCCGGACGTTTGCGGAACCCGTGGTTGTCCACCTCCAGGTAGAGCAGGACGGTGTCACCAAACACCATGGAGCCGGGCGCGGGGCGGTACATGCCCAGGTTTTCCGGGGGCTCGGTGATGACGGTGCCGTGGTGCACCTCCAGGGGTGCGCGGGCCCGCGCCTCGTCCAGCGCGTCCAGCAGCGCGCGACGGGCCGCTGCGTCGTCACCCTCCCGGTGCAGGGTCATGGCGCGGGTGAGCGCGCGGCCGAAGGCGTCGTCGGTGGGGCCGGGCGGGCAGGCGGCGGACGGGCCCGCGTCGGGGGGCGCCCAGGAGACGGTGGGCCAGAGCAGCGTGACGGCGAGCAGCACGGCGGCCGGAACGGGGGCACGGAACATGGTCCGTACCTTCTCACGCGCCGTCCCGGGGACAAGGGACACCGGGAGGGCGTCCGCGGACCGGGGAATGAGGGCCACCGCGTCGGGAAAAGGGGTCCACCACACCCGGGAGAGGATGGCGCGAGGGAGAAAAAGCGCTTTCCCACGGGGGAAAGAGCCGCGGCGCACCGTGAAAAGGCTGGGGCGCGCGGGGAAAAGGTCGGGGCGCGCTGGGAAGGGACGCCGCACGTAGGGAAAGGGCTGCCGCGAGCGGGGAAATGGGTGCGGCAGGCTTTTCCTCCAACCGCGGCGGGCTCTTCCGGCCGGGGGGACACCCGGGCGCGTCCGCCGGCCCCGGGGGTTGGCAGCCCGCCCACCCTGCTGGTAGTCCGCCGCCCCCACCCCGCGATGCAGTCGGGACCACACAGGAGCTGCCCATGGACGAGAACGAAGACCGCCCGGAACCCAAGGCCAAGAAGGGCAAGGCCAAGGACAAGGACGCGGGCGAGGCCAAGGGCCTGGACCCCATCGACGACCTCACGGCCAACTGGGAAGACCCCGAGACCAAGGAGCTCCGCACCAAGGAACTGGCCAAGGAGGTCCTCAGCAAGGGCGCCTGGGCCACCGTCATGTTCCTGGTCCAGGACCTCGACCGCAAAACCAAGGGCTACCGCGCTCCCAAGATCAGCGTGCGTCGCTACAAGAAGTCCGGCGGCACCTACCGCTACCAGTCCAGCTTCAACATCTCCTCGGAAAAGCAGGCCGGCGAGATGATGAAGATCCTCAACAAGTGGTTCGCCAAGGACGGCGTGGGTCGCAAGGCGGTGGATGAGTTCAAGGCCTCCGGCGGCAGCGAAGAGTCCGAGGACTGAAGCCCTTCCCGCGCAGGGATTTCTGGCTGGCGCACCGCGTCAGGGGCGTTGACACGCTTGCGGGCGTCATGGGAGTGGGCCGTCGCGCCAACGCCGTGTTGGTGGTGGCGGATTTGGCAACAAGAGCTTTGGAGGCAGCGTGAAAATCCTGGTCACCGTCAAGAGGGTCATGGACTACAACGTCAAGCCCAAGGTCAAACCGGATGGCTCCGGGGTGGTGACCGACGGCGTCAACATGATCGTCAATCCGTTTGACGAGATTGCCGTCGAGGAGGCGCTGCGCCTCAAGGAGAAGCACGGCGGTGAGGTGGTGGTGCTGAGCCTGGGCACCAAGGACGCCACCACGCAGATCCGCGCCGCGCTGGCCATGGGCGCCGACCGCGGCATCCTGGTGGTGGTGGACGGCGCGCTGGACTCCGACGGCGCCGCCCGCGCCATCAAGGCCGTCTACGAGCAGGAGAAGCCCGACCTGGTCATCATGGGCAAGCAGGCCATTGACGACGACAGCAACCAGGCCGGCCAGCTCTTTGCCGAGTACAGCGGTCTGCCGCAGGCGTGTTTTGCCAGCAAGGTGGAGATCGCGGGCAAGACCGCCACGGTGACGCGCGAGGTGGACGGTGGCCTGGAGACCATCTCCATGGACCTGCCGGCGGTCATCACCACCGACCTGCGCCTCAACACCCCGCGCTACGCCAGCCTGCCGGGCATCATGAAGGCCAAGAAGAAGGAGGTGAAGGAGATTCCGGTTGCCTCCCTGGGCGTGGACGTGGCTCCCAAGGTCAAGGTGCTGAAGCTGGAGGAGCCCAAGGCCCGCAGCGCCGGCGCCAAGGTCCCCGACGTGGCCACCCTGGTCCAGAAGCTGAAGAACGAAGCCAAGGTCCTCTGACGCGGTCAGGCAGAAAGCGAGAAGCACAAGATGGCAACCGTCCTTGTCATTGCCGAGCAGGCAAACGGAAACATCAAGAAGGCAACCTTCCCCGCCATCACCGCCGCGCAGAAGATTGGCGGCACGCTGCACCTGGCGGTGCTGGGCGCAGGCGTGGCCAACGCGGCCGGTCAGCTCAAGGGCTATGGCGCGGCCAAGATCCACGTGGCGGAGCACGCGGGACTGAAGGACTACCTGGCGGAGGGCTACGCCAAGGTGGTGGCCGACCTGGCCAAGAGCGTGGGAGCCACCCACGTGGTCATGAGCGCCACCAGCCAGGGCAAGGACCTGTGCCCGCGCGTGGCGGCCCGCCTGGGCGCCGGCATGGCCTCCGACATCAGCGCCGTGGTGGACGAGAAGACCTTCAAGCGTCCCATGTGGGCCGGCAACGTCATTGGCACCGTGGAGATCACCACCGCGGTCAAGGTGGTCACCGTGCGCGGCAGCGAGTTCGGCGCGGCGCAGAAGAGCGGCGACGCCGGTGAGGTGGCCTCCTTTGCGGCCGACCCCGGCACGGTGAAGGCGCGCTTCGTGAAGTTCGAGGAGGTCAAGAGCACCCGCCCCGAGCTGACCGAGGCGTCGATCATTGTGTCCGGTGGGCGCGGCACCAAGAGCCCGGATGGCTACAAGCAGACCGTGGAGCCGCTGGCCGACCTGCTGGGCGCGGCGGTGGGCGCTACCCGTGCCATCGTCGACGACGGCTGGGTGCCGAATGACTGGCAGGTGGGTCAGACCGGCAAGGTGGTGGCCCCGCAGCTCTACATTGCGCTGGGCATCAGCGGCGCCATCCAGCACGTGGCGGGCATGAAGGGCAGCAAGACCATTGTGGCCATCAACAAGGACGCCGACGCGCCCATCTTCCAGGTGGCCGACTACGGCCTGGTGGCCGACCTGTTCAAGGCGGTCCCCGAGCTGATGGAAGAGATCAAGAAGGTCCGCGGCTGAGACCAGCGTGCAACGTGGGGCCAAACGCCTCGCGTTGCGCCCGTCCATCCGACGCGCATCCGAACGCACTTCCATCTGCGCGGATGTGAGCGTTGCGGCACGAAAGTCACGGTGGCAGCGTGGTTGGCCATGGCCACCCAGGTTGCTCCGCCTCCCGCCGCGCGCGTGAACACCCGGACCATCACCATCGTCGACGACGACCCGGACACCCAACGCCTCCTGCGCATCACGCTGGAGCTGGAGGGCTACGGCGTGGCCACCGCGGCCAACGGCCTGGAGCTGCTGGGCCCGGACGCGCACAAGCCCGACCTGTTCCTGCTGGACGTCATGCTGAGCTGGATGGACGGGTTTGACCTGTGTCGCGCCATCAAGCGCAACCCGGTGCTGAAGGACGTGCCGGTGATCTTCGTCTCCGGGCGGGACTCTCCGCACGACGTCAGGCGCGGGTTGGAGTGCGGCGCCGCGGACTACTTCACCAAGCCCTTCGACATCGAGAAGCTGACCCGGCGGATCCGTGAGCTGGTGGACGCACCGGCCCAGGCGCGCAGCGCATGACGCCCCCCGGTCTGGAGACGGAGCGCCTCACGCTGCGCGGCCACCGCGCCCTGGACTTCGACGAGTGCCTGGCCATGTGGTCCGACCCCGAGGTCACGCGGTTCATCGGCGGTCGTCCCTGCACGCGCGAGGAGGTGTGGTCCAAGCTGTTGCGCTACGTGGGGCACTGGACCGTGGTGGGCTTTGGCTACTGGGTGATCCGCGAGAAGGCCTCGGGGCGGTACGTTGGGGAGACCGGATTCGCCGACTTCAAGCGCGACATGGAGCCTTCCGTCGAGGACGCGCCGGAGATTGGTTGGGCGCTGGCGAGCTGGGCGCACGGCAGGGGCCTGGCCACCGAGGCGGTGCGCGCGGTGGCGGCGTGGGGTGACGCGCACTTTGGCACGCGACGCACGGTGTGCTGCATCCATCCCCAGAACGTGGCGTCGCTGCGGGTGGCGGAGAAGGCCGGCTACCGCGAGCTGACGCGCACCACCTACCGCGGCGAGCCCACCATCCTCTTCGAGCGCTGGCCCCGCTGAGCCTCACACCACGAGGACGATCTTGCCGGTCACGCGCCCACCCTGGCTGAGCTGGTGCGCGTCCTCCGCCTGCGTGAGCGGGAACCGCTGCGCGATGTTGACGGTGACCGTGCCCGCCGCCACCGCCGACACGAGGGGGCGGAGCCAGGCGCCGTCGGGCCGGCCGAGCATGAGTCGCGAGGAGAACGGGGGCACCAGCGCCTGCAGCGCGGCGGTGGGTGAGTCGCCGGCCACCATGATGTGTCGTCCCCCGCGGGCCAGCAGGCTCCGACATCCCGCGCCGGAGTAGCTGCCCACGCAATCCACCACGACGTCGAACGGACCGTGCGCGCGCGCCTGCTCCAGCGGGTTGCCGGCGTGGTAGTCCACCACCACGTCGGCGCCGAGGCTGCGCACCAGCTCCACGTTGCGCGTTGAGCACACGCCCACGGTGAACGCGCCCTGCACGCGCTTGCTCACCTGCACCGCCAGCTGCCCCACGCCTCCCGAGGCGCCCAGGATGAGCGCGCGTTTTCCTGGCGTGATGCGGCCCAGCTGGACCACCGAGCGCCACGCGGTCACGCCGGCCACGGGGAGCGCGGCGGCGACGTCGAAGGGGACGGCGTCGGGGAGGGGGCAAACCTGGTCGGCGCGGACCAGCACGGTGTCGGCGTGGCTGCCGCGTTGGCCGCGCGAGAAGTCGGTGGCGCCCACCACGCGGTCACCGGGCTGGAGGTCCCGCACGTCCCCGCCCACCGCGTCGACCACGCCGGCGAAGTCCACGCCCACCACCACCGGCGGCGGCGGCCCGACGAGACGCGCGGCCAGTCGCAGCGGGCCCTGCTGGCGCATCTTCCAGTCCACCGGATTGACGCCAACGGCCTTGACGCGCACACGCACCTCACCTCCGCGCGGCACCGGGTCGGGCAGCTCGATGAGCGTGAGCTTCTCCCCCTGGCTCCAGGAGCGTTGCGCCATGGCCTTCATGCCAATACCCCTCGCGTCCGACGAGGAACGCCCCAGCTCAGGGATAGCCTACCGCGGTTCCCGTCGAGTTTGTCACGTTGCTTGGCTCCGTCTGGCGGAGTGCGCCCGCGTTGGTCCGAGCGAAAGCGGCACTTCATGCCGCAGTCCGAAAGGGTGCGGGCGGCGCTCTGCTTCGTGAAATGGCGAACGCCCGCACCCGTGCCACGCGGGGAACGTGCCGGCCTCCGTCCATCAGACCAAACGCGGCCGGCACTCTCGGACTGCGGTATGCAGTACCGCTTTCGCTCGGACCAACGCGCGCACTCTGCCAGACGGGGCCAAAGAGCGTGGCCAGCTCAACGGGAACCGCTTGTGACGCCTCCGCGCAGGTGCTGGCGCCTTGGGCTGGCCCGTACCCGCTCCGCGTTGGTCACTGCCACTGCACGCCGTCCTGGTAGCGGTAGATGGCGGGCTCCTCGCCGGGGAGGCCGGCGCGGTGGTTGGGGGTGCCCACGCCCAGCAGCGCGGTAGCGACGTCGCTGAAGGGGGAGAGCGCCTCGTGGGCCATGCCCACCACGGGCGCGCCGTCGGCGGCGAAGAAGATGTGGAGGTCCCACACCTCGGGGTGCCACACACCCTCCTCACCGCTCTGCGCCGCCTCCTCCAGCGACATGGGCGCGAACGAGCCGTTGGGCAGGTGCAGGCCCGCCACGTGGAAGAACCATTCGTCGTCGTCGACGTCGAGCCCGTGGGGCGGGTGGCCGTCGTCGCCCGGAAGGCGCTGGCGCGTGTAGCCGCAGCCGATGAGACGGTACTCGTCGTTGAAGAGCAGCAGTGAGGGACGCAGCGGGTTGGCGGGGATGAAGGGCGGCAGCGCCGCTTCCAGGATGTTGGCGTAGACCGCACCCGTCCCGGCGAAGAAGCGGTCCGGCCGGCCCGGCTCCGCCTCCACGACGTGCGTGGGGTGATACTCCGGCAACAGCTCCCGGAGGCGCGCGCGTCGCTCCGCGGGGTCGTCGGGGAGGGGGCCCAGGGCCAGCACGTCGAAGTCACGGAGCACCTGGGCCTGGATGTCCAACAGCTGCCGCAACCGGCGCTCCAGACGACGCTGCTGCGCCTCCGCCTGCTCCTGGAGTTGCTGCTCGCGCTCCTGCGCGGCCCGTTCGCGCTCCCGTGCGGCCCG
>JBFMGU010000155.1:0-25735 GCA_040752415.1 Myxococcota bacterium | reverse complement strand
CCCCGCCCGCCCCGAGCGCACCGCGGCCGAGGTGGCCGCCACGCGCACGGTGGCGGCGCAGCGGCTGGGCGGTCTGGACCGCGCAGCGTTGGAAGCGCGCCTCTCGTCCCGCTCACCGCTCTCCGTGCAGGCCGAAGCCCTCACCGGGCTCCCGGCGATGGACCAGGACCGCCACACGCGGGTGTCCGTGGGGCCGGGCGAAGTGGAGATGCGCACGCGCGACGAGGTGCAGCGCAACGCGCTGACCCACCACCCCGACGGCACCTCCACGCTGGCGGTGGGCCGGTCGCAGGAGGCGTCGCTGCAGGCGTCCGTGGACGTGGGCGCGGTGGGCGTGTCCGCGGGCGTGGAAGCCGGGTCCCGCGCGGCCTACGAGCTGACCGGCCCCCGGGACACCGTGCAGGCGGTGGCGGACGGGCGCATTCCGCGGCCGGACGTGTTCTCGCCGGAGACCATCCCGGTGGGCGCGTCCGTGCGCGTCAGCGCCGAGCAGAACCAGGGCAGCACCCTGGGCGCGTCCTTCCGGGGCATCGGGATGGAGTTTGGCCAGGGGCGCTCGGAAGGCACGGCGTTCGAGGTGAGCCGCCTGGACGAGAACACGGTGCGGGTCACCGCCGGGCGCCTGGCGGGCGTGCAGGATTCCACCGGCGTGAGCGCGCCGGGCGTGAAGGTTGGCGTCGAGCGGTCCTTTGAGACGGAACACAGTCGCGCGGTGGACATCGACATCTCCACGCCGGAGGGCCGCGACGCGTACCGCGAGTTCACGGCCACCGGTCGCCTCCCGGAACCCGGCACGCCCGGCGTTCGCGCCGCGGGGGACACCACCACGGTGAACGTGGACACGTCGATTGGCCTGTCCCTGGGGCCGCTGGAGATCACCGCCGCGGAGCGTGGCGTGCAGGTGCAGGGCACCGTTCGCCCCGACGGGACGCAGGAGCGCAGCCTGTCGGTCCGCGAGGGCGACCTCACCACCACCGCGCGGATCACCCGTGCACCCTCGGAGGACCCGGTCCTCGGCACGGACATCTCCATGCAGAACGTGCCGGCGGCGACCGCCCGCGCCTTCATGGAGGCTGCGGGTCTCCCGCCCCGGCAGACTCCCGCCACCGATGGCTCGGTCGCGCTGCAGCACCCGCGCCTGGACGTGACCATCCAGCTCAATGAGCAGCGCATGATGGCGCTGCGTGACCAGGCCCGCGAGGTGGTGGGCCGCCAGAACGGCAGCGACCCCGTCCTGCAGCGGCTGGCCGAGGCGCAGACACCCGCGGACGTGCAGCAGGTGCTCGCGGGAGGCCTGCACGCGCCGCCGGTGCGGAGCTCCACGGATGGGCTGCTCAGTGTCCTGCAGCGGCTTCGCGCCATGACCGGGCGCCCCGTGGACCTGGGCCTGCGCTTCTCGCCGTCGGGCGGGTGAATGCGTCCATCGGCTCGACCGTCACGGCAACACCGTCGGTCCAGTGGATCCAGAAGGGCTCACCGTCAGCGAGCCGAGTCGGTACATGGGACCAGGGTTCGGGAAGACCTCGACGGCGGCGGTGTCCAGGAGGAAGTGGAGCGGTTGGCCACCAGCGCCTCACGGCAAGCATCCGGGGGCAGCCCGCCTCAGCACACCGTGCAGTGGTCGACGTCCTTGGCCGCCGCGTAGGTTCGCCGGATAATCTCCTCGAGCACGCGCACGTCCACGTCGGCCAGCTTGTTCAGATAGAGGCAGGCCTTGGAGCGCTTGTGCTTGCCGAGCTTCCCGAGCAGCGCCTCGTATTCGGGGAAGCCACCGACGTAGAGCACGAGATTGGCCCGGCGCGGCGAGAAGCCGATGCGGCACATGTCGCCCTCGTGCCCGGTGGCGTAGCGATAGTGATAGCTGCCGAAGCCGACGATCGAAGGTCCCCAAATCACCGCGGGCTCGCCGGTGATCCGCTCCATCATCGCGCGCACCGCCTTTCCGTCGGCGCGCCGCACGGGGTGCTCGACGCCGTCCAGGAAGGCGTCGACGCTCACATCGGTGGGCTTGGTCTTGATGTCGGCCATGCGTTCCTCTCTCGGCACTCAATTGCTCCACCAGCCCCAGTGTTGCAACCGACGCGCGGTCAGGGCAGGCGCTCGCGATGGCCTGGGGCGTGCGTTGAACATGTTTCGCGATTTCCAAGGGAACGCGCACGTGCCTGGCGGAGGTGGTGCCCCGCGTGTCGCCGAGAGGCGCCGTCGTCGTCGTCGATTGCTTTGATGCGCGCTGGACCGCGGGCCGCGCGGTGGTGGAGCGCATGATGAGCACCGGAGAGCGGCTGTACGCCGGCGCGCGTTCACAAGCGTGGTTCCGACCGGGCGAGACCTGGGCTCCGCGTTGCAAGGGGCGGCAGGTAAGCACGCAGTCGTCCGCGTGGGTTGGCCCTGACCCCTGGGAATCCACGCGACCACAGGGCTGGAGGTTGTCGCCGGGGTGGGCAGGGTGGAGACTTGCGGCTGGGATGAAGGCGTTCACCATCATCATCTGCGGCGTTCTGCTGGCAACGGCTGCGTGCTCCCTGAACAACGCGTGCTCCGAGGACGGCGATTGTCTCGAGGGTCACATCTGCACCGCAGGAACCTGCGTCCAGGTGTCATCAGTTTCCCCCGACGCGTCCGTGCAGGGCGGAGCCAGCACGTCGTCCTCCGGCGGGGCCAGCAGCGGCTCCTCGTCGAGCGCAGCATCCACTTCCAGCGCCTCCAGCGCGAGCGGCGCGTCGACATCGTCGTCCAGCGGTGGAACGACAAGCTCGGCCGCCACCGCGAGCTCCAGCGCTTCCTCGTCGTCGGGTGGCTCCTTGTCTTCCTCGAGCTCGAGTGGCGCCCCGTCCGTAACAAGCTCGACCACGTCGTCTTCCGGCGCGTCTTCGTCGTCATCCAGCGCGAGCTCGTCGTCGTCCAGCTCGAGCAGCTCTTCCTCCTCGAGCGCTTCGTCCTCCAGCTCGTCCGCTTCCAGCTCCGGCACCCCGGCGGGATGTGGCGACGACATCACGGACCCTGACGAGGAATGCGATGACGGCAACACGGACAACACGGACGGCTGCCTCAACAACTGCCTGGCGGCATCCTGTGGAGATGGCTTTGTGCGCGCGGGTTTCGAAGCGTGCGACGACGGCAACACCTACGACGCCGATGGTTGCAACGGCGACTGCCGCGGCGTGTGCGGCAACGGCCAGCCCGAGCCGGGCGAGACCTGTGACGACGGAAATCCCCTGGACGGAGACACGTGCCCCAGCAACTGTGGGCGCGGCTGCGGCAACGGCTTTGTCAGCGTCTTTGAGGAATGCGACGACGGCAACAACGACAACAACGACAGCTGCGTGGGTACCTGTGCCGTTGCCTTCTGCGGCGACGGGTTCATCCACACCGCCGTGGAGCAGTGCGACGACGGTGACACGAACAACAACAACGGATGTCCCAACTCCTGCCGCCTCGATGTCTGTGGCGACGGCTTCCACAACACCGACCTCGAGGCCTGCGATGATGGCAACACCGTCTCCGGGGATGGTTGCACCGCCGACTGCGCGGGTGTCTGCGGCGACGGCATCCGTCATGCCGATGAGCTTTGCGACGACAGCAACACCAACGACGGCGACGGCTGCGACAGCCGGTGCGTCGCGATGCACGGGGAACAGTGGATTGTGGCGGATGTGCTCAACTACGACGCGGGCGCCGTCAACGCGCGCGCCGAGGGAAACGGCGGCGTGGGCACGGAACTCTACATCACCATCAGGCCGGGGGTCACCGTTGCCTCGCTCACTCCCTCGCTCCCTGCCATGACCATGGACGGGCTGCCCGTCAACACGGAGGTGCTGCTCACCAACCACGGGAACATCTGGGGCGCGGGCGGTGCGGGTGGCTCGGGCGGCAATGGCGCCACCGGGTCGCAGGTCGACGGAAATTGCGGGCGGCCCGGCGAGAATGGGGGCACGGCCATCGACAGCGCGACCCTCGCAAGTCTCATCGTTGCCAACCATGGAACCATCTATGGCGGTGGAGGTGGCGGCGCGGGTGCGTCGGGTTGCGGCCTTAATGCTGGCGGAGGCGGCGGCGCAGGCGGGGCGGCTGGCGGAGGAGGAGCTGCGGCCACCACGGCGCCGCTCCCGACGTCGTGTCCGCCGGTGGACTGCTCGGTGAGTCCCAACGACGGGGATTGCGCGTTCTGCGGCGACGACGGCTGCGTGCGGACCGGCGCGCCGGGCAATCCCGGTTCGACGCTGGGGGGCGTCGGCGGCACCGCCACGGACGGGACGAACACGCTCAGCGGTGGCACCGGAGGCGGTTTTGGAGAGCCCGGCCTCGGAAACAGCGGGTCCCCGTCGTGCACCTCTCCGTCCACGCCGGGCGCGGCGGGACATGCGGTTCGCTATGGCGCCAACGTCCCAACCATCTACGGCGATGGCGTGGTGAAGGGACCCGTCGGACCCTGAGCCGGCGAAGCGCGGCAGTCGCAGCACGAACAAGTACCCATGGGTCTGCGGTCTACTTCGCGCTGATGTTCAACGCGGCGTCCAGCGCCTCATCCGGTGTTCCCACCGTCGAGGCGGCCGTGCGGAGATAGCGTTCCTGCGCGTGACGCACGTCGTCAGCGTTTGTGAGCAGGCGCGTGGCTTCGGCAATCAAAGCGTCCGCATCCAGCACGTTCACGTAGCGGTGCACCGACGAGAACGGGTTGTCGCGCAGCACCTCCTGCACAAAGGTGTAGAACCCCGCCGGCCACAGTGACCACGCGTGTGGTTTGCCCAACTGGCCCAGCAACACATCGCGTTCTCGCGCCAGGCTGACGTCGGAAACGGTGGGTAGCGTCGGGGTGTCGGGCAGGTGCGCGCATAGGACGGGCACGCGCAGCGTCATGGCGCGGATGTTGGAGGATGCAGGCGTGTTGAGGGAGAGCGCCAGGTCCACACTGCTCATGACGTCGACGAACCGATCACGTGGGAGCGAGGGCATGTGGCGGTAGCGCAACGAGTCGAGCGCGGGGGCATCCAGGGGCACCGGACTGACGTGGAGCAACGTCACACCACCTGCCGCGCGCGCGGCGACGTCGAGGCAACGCAGCAGCCAGCCGGGAATGTGTTCCGCCATGGGGCGTGCGGCGGGAATGCGCGGAACCTCGTGCTGCCATCTCGAGGTGGTGAGGATGATGACCTTCTCCTTCGCGCCGAGCCCCAGCCCACCGCGAATCTCCCGTCGTCGCTCTGCCGAGAGCGGTCCCACGTCGTCCATCATGAGGAAGCGGCCACGGCCGGGCGTGTTCCCTTCGGGCGGCACCAACGGAGACGGCAGCACCACCCCCGGCAGGCTCGACATCGTCGGCAGCACCACGCGCTCGCCGAGCAGGTCCAGGTGGCCGCGGTGACGACGGAAATCGTAGTAGTCCAGCGCCACCACCGGCATGCGCCGCATCGCGTGTTCCAGCAGCGGGAGCAGGCTTGACCCCAGCTCCGGTGACAGTCCGTGCAGCAGGAAGAGGTCCGCGACCAGGAGAACGTCGGGACGGAGATCCTGCAGCGTGTTCGCAATGCGTTGGAACGCCGCACCGCGCGCGCCCACCGTGGGCCAGGGGTGGACCGTGGCACCGTGCGCGCGGGCCGCCGCCAGGGCGGGTGTGCCCACCAAGGCGTGCAGCGCGACGTCACGGCGCAGTCGTCGTGCAAACTCCAGCGCCACGGTGAGCTCACCGGTGGTGATGGCGGAGCACCCCAACACGGCAAGCTTCACGAGCATCCTCCCCTGGCGTCGCGGGCCAGCCTGTGCTGACGTGCATGCATCCTCGGGAGCCCTTGATGCCCACAGAGAAGCTCGACGTGTTCCAGGCGCATTGGTTGGCCGCCCAGCGTTACATCTTTGACAAGCGCCTGCAGGCGGAAATCTGCAAGCAGACCCCGCGGGCCATGCCGCGCTTCCCGGAAGGCTTCGACGAGATCTGGCCGCACATCACCGCCATCACGCCCATGGACCCGTGGCGCGCGGCCGGCGTCGCACGTCGTCTGCACGCGGTGCGCAACGTGCCGGGAGACATCATCGAGTGTGGCGTGTTCATGGGCGCCATGAGCGCGATGATGGGCGTGATGCTCAAGCGTTGGGGCATCCGCAAGAAGATCTACATGCTGGACAGCTTCCGCGGTCTGCCCGCGCCGGACCCCAAGGTCGACGATTTCTACTCGGCAGGCTGGTTCGCCGCGGACCGCCACGCGGTGGAGATGGTGATCAACAAGGCCGGCATTGCGGACATGGTGGTGATCATGCCCGGCTGGTTCCACGAGACGCTGCCCCAGCTCACCGACGAGCGCTTCTGCCTCGCGCACCTGGACGGTGACCTGTACTCCAGCACCACGGTGTGCCTGGAGCAGCTGGTTCCGCGCATGGAGCCGGGCGGTGTCGTCGTGCTGGATGACTATTTTGATGAGGGGCACGGCGTGAAGCGCGCCGCGGATGAGCACCTGGCGGAGACCGGGGACCAGCTCTTCGCCGGACCGGTGACGCAGGCCTACTTCTTCCCCGGCAAGCCCGCGCGTGACGCCAACAAGCGCGGTGTGAAAGCGTCCGTGACGGAGCTGCGCAAGGACACCGCGTACGTGAACGCCGTGAAGACGGTGGCCGGCTGGCTCAAGCGCGACGCCGCGGCAAGCCGCAAGATGCAGACACTGCTGTCCGGTCGGTGAGCCCACGTCAGTACGCCACCTCGAGCAGCGCGGGCCCTCCTTCCCGCTTCACCAGCATGAAGACGCGGCCGTACTCGTCGTCGGCAATGGTCACTTCTCCGCGGTGACCCAGCGCCTTGAGCAGACCGGGCAGCGTGTTGGAGTGACCCACCACCAGCACCACCGCGTCATGGGGCAGGGCGCGGATCTGCTTCACCAGCGCCGCCTCATCCGCGGCGGAAACCACCACCGGCGTCACCTTCGCGGCGCGCGCCAGCGGCTCCGCGGTGGTGCGGGTGCGGATGTACTCGCTGGTGAAGACGTGCGTGACGCCGGTGCGGGCCAGCAGCTGGGCCAACCTCTGCGCGCGCTGCTTGCCCGTCTCCGAGAGCGCGGCGTCCTTGGACTGGTCCACCTTCTCGGCGTGGCGCACCAGGATCACGGCCTTCTCCGCGCGCGCCTCCGACGTGAACAGCCCCAACACCACCGCGGCGGAAAACAACACTCGAGCAAGGGACATGGCGACCTCCGGGATGGGCGTACGTACGTCGTCGCCACCGGCAACGTCCAGGCCAACGTGCGGTGTGGAGAGGCGTGACCACAGGCACGCCGATTGTGATCCCGGCTCGCATCGTCGGGATGGTGGAGGATCACCCGCGCGGGGATGGCGGCATGCTTGAGCGTGACCAATGGAGGCGCCATGCCAATCAGCGTGCATCTCGTCGAGAATGTGGCGGTGTGGTTGGTGCAGGGGACGGTGGGACGGACGGACATGCGGAGCGCTTTCGTCGCCACGGGGCCGGTGCGGGAGCGTCATGCGGGCCGCGGCCGACTGCTGGTGGTGTGGAGCGCGGAGATCGTTCCGGAAGTCCGCGACGAGCTCACGCAGATCCACCGCGGCACCGCGGGCATGTTCGAGCGCATGGCGTGCGTGGGCACTCCCGCGACCCTGACGTTGATCGCCGGACGGGCGGGACGCACGCCGGGCGGCGCGGGAGTGGAAGGCTTCCAGCGCCTGGAAGACGCCGTGGAGCGCATCAGCGACGGCGCATCCGCGACGGTGATTGCCCAGCTCAAGGTGCTGCTGCCCAGGATGCGCGCCGCGCTTCCCGAGGAGCTGGCCCGGGAAGCGGGAGCGGGAGCAACGCGCTGAGCACCCTGGCGTTCCTGCGACCTCCGGGTCAACATGGCGCGCGAGGTGCGTCATGCGTGGAATCCTCCTGGGTAGCTTCGTCCTGGTTTCGGCCTGCCAGCAGCCGGTGGGTGAGATCAGCGTGTGTGGCGTCGAGGAATTCGATGCCGAAGCGCGGCGCTGCAACGCGAATCACCGCGATGGAAGTCTCACCACGGGGGAGGTCATCTGCTCCCTGCCCGTGGAGGGGATGTTAGGTCAGAAGATCAAGGCCCGCATGCTCTACCTGGACGACGAGCTCCTCGCCGTGGAGGAGGACATCGGCTCGGACTCCGGTAACGTGACGTTCCGCTATTCGCGCGCGGGCGTGTCCCTGCTGCCCGGCGGTGCGTGGCGCTGCGAGCTGACCGTGGGCGAGGAGAGCCGCACCGCCAGCTTCCGCAGCGACGCCGAGGACGGACCCTTCCTGGACACCGCGGTGTGTCCCACCAGCGCCGCGAATTGGGACGCCGATGTGCGCCTGTGCAAGGAGGACCTGTCCGCGCAGGGTTTCCAGGACACCACGGAGATCACCTGCAGCGCCACGTTGGCGGGCACGCGCGGGAAGCGGGTGTCGACGTTGCTGATGCGCAGCGGCGCCATCGTGGGACAGTCGCAGGGCATTGAGCCGGACCTCCAGCTCACCGTCTACGCCAAGCATTTCCCGTCGGACACGCCGCAGGGCTTTGGCGCGGGCAACTACTCCTGCCGCTTCCGCGTCGACGACGTCACGGTGGCGGAGAAGCCCTTCACCGTCACGCCGCGCTGATCACTGCTGGGCCGCGGTGTGGATCTCTCCCCGTCCACACGGCGGCGGAATGGCCTCGAACGGGCACGTTCCGCACGGCGCGTCACCCAGGCTTCCACCCACGTGGACCGGGCCGTCGCGGACGGTGAACCCGTCGGCGAGGCGGCCCAGCGCGCTGCCCAGCAGACCCACCTGCACCACGGTGACCGTGTGCGTGGTGGCCGCCAGCACGGTGGGCACCAGGACCAGCGCACCCACGCCCATCGTCGTCAGCAGCAAGGGCAACCACGCGGCCTGCACGCTCTCTTGCGCATCCTGCACGTGGGAACGCCCCACCGTTGCTGCCACCACGGCCACCCCCACAACCCCCGCCACGGCCACCGCCACCGTCGTCACCGCGGCGACACCACCCACCAGGCCCAGCACGGCGGGCGCCATCACCAGCGGCGCGAGGTTCACCCGCAGACCCGGGCGTGACGTCGTGGAGGAGGCGGAGAGGCGGTGGGTCGGGCCGTCGGGGCGTGCCGCGGAGCACGTGTGATTGGATGCATCCTCGGGGTGCGCGGCAAGGTTCAGGGGAAGCAGCGTCAGTGCCAGGAACACCGTCAATGCGCGCACCATGGACCACCTCCGGGATGCGCGAAGGTTATAGCTTCCCGCCAATGAGATTGGCAGGCATCACAAATGGTTACGTCCTGCTCACCGCCCCGCCGCGTGGTCGATTTCGCAGGACTGACTGCGGTTGCGCCCAGCGTCCTCACCGGCGCCCGTAATCCTTCCACGGTCAGTCCTGCGAATGGACCCCACGGCGCAATGGTGAGCAGGACGTAATCAATTCTGATGCCTGCCAATCTCATTGGCGGGGAGCCATGATCGGGTCACGCGCGGAAAACAGGCCCCCGTCTCTCAACGAGGGTTTCCCCAACGCAGCGGCAGCGATTCCGGATTGAGCAGACCCAGGGGATTGCACGCGGCGCGGAGCCTCCGCAGCGTCGGGAGCGCGTCCTTCCACTGGTGTTCCAGCCACGCGCGTCCGGGCGGCAGCGTCGAGATCAGGTACAGGCGCCCGCCGGCCTGGAAGGCCATGCGTGCCAGCCGGTGCATCACGGGCAACGCCAGGGGCACAGCCTCCGGGGGCAGGGAAGGGCGCAGCGCCACCAGGAGCGCGGGTCTCGTCGGAAAGACGGGGGCCAGCGGGAAGCGTGCGTCCGGGCCCACCACCATCATCGTCGTGCCCGCCAACATCGCCGCGTCGAGCCCGCTTTCCACGACGAGCGCATGCATCTCCTCCCAGGCGTGCATCCCTTCGGGAATGGGCAGCAGGACCTCCAGGGCGGGACACGCCAGCGCCCACGAGCCCGACGGGTTGGCTTCCCACGTCATGGTGAGATCCACGTTCTCCGCGGGCCCCAGCTCCAACGGCAACATCGCCTGCCACGTGCGCTCGTCCTCGGCGGTGGGCTGGCTTTCCGTCGTCAAGCGGCCCACCGGTCCCTGGAGGCGCGGCGCAACGCCGGGACTGCCGTAGAAGAAACGGACGCGCACGTGGTCGTGGTGTCGTCGTTCCATGTTCCGCAGCGCGCCGTCCACGTATTGCGACACGCTGGGCCAGGTCAGGACGCGGGAGAGCACGCGCTGCGGTTTGCGACACGTGGCCAGCTCCGCCTCCGCGATGATCCCCAGCTGCCCCAGCCCGGCGAGCGCGTGGCGCGCGATCTCGTCGTCAGCGGACAACTCCAGCACCTGGCCGGTGGCGGTCACCAGCGTGAGGCGACGCACCGAGGTGATCTGCAGGCCGTGCAGGTGCGTGGTGTCTCCAAAGAGCCCCGCGCTCAGCGTCCCCCCGACGGAGATGTGCACGTTCTCACCCATCTGGATGGGCCGGCGTCCCTGCGGAAGCAGGTGGCGCGCCACGGTCCGCCAGGGGGTGCCGGCGCGCACGCGGATGCGCTCCTCGTCGGGGTTGTCGTCGACGATGCCCGCCATCCGGCGCGTATCCACCAGCACGTGCGTGGTCAGCCCCTGGCCGCCGGAGCTGTGTGCGGTGCCTCGCACCGAGAAGCGCATGCGCTCGTCGGAAAGCTTGCGGGCCAGCGCCGCGAGCTGCTCCACCGAGTCCGGGAACACCACGCAGGTGGGCTCACGGCGGACCACCTTCCCGTAGTCCAGGCGCGGATCGTCCCGCAGGGCGCGGTGCAGCTCGGGGGAGAGCTCACGCGGCGCACTGGAGAGGGGCGTGAAGGCTGGAAGCTCGTCGGAGGGGACGGCGTGGATGGATTGCGCGCGACACCACGCCAGCAGCGCCTCCACCTTCCGCTTGCCCACCATGCGCGAGGCCATACCACCGACCCGAGGCGCGAGGCAGCCACGCCGTGTCAGCATGGGTGCATGGGAAGTTACCTGCTGCTCGCGGCCTTGGTGCTCACCGGCGTGGTCCTCGGCGCGCTCACGCTCAAGTTCGCTCCCGACGCGGGCTGGTCCCCCACGCGGGTGCGCATCACCGCCGCCGTGCTCACCCTCGGCTGCGTCGTCGGGGGAGCGCTCGCGTTCCACGTGGACCGGCAGGACCGCGTCACCACGTTGCACGAGTCCATCGTCGAGGTTCCCAACGGACACGCGCCGGGGCAGCCGCTTGCGGACATCAAATTCGTCGTCGAGCACGACCTGGTGACCCACACGCTCTTCTTCTCGCCGTGGGGTGAGGACGCGCGGAGCGGCACCCAGGTCAGCTTGCGGGTGGAGGTGATGGATCCCTCGGGTCGCGTGGTCATCAAGGAAGAACGTGGTTTCGAGGCGCGCGCCCGCACCGGCTCCTCGCGGTCCCAACCCTGGGACGCCGCGGAGCTCAGCTTCACGCCGGACCGCCTGGGCCCGCACGTCCTCCGGCTCACGCCCCTGGGCAGCGGCGCTCCGGCCGCCCACGTCCTGATCCAGGATCCGCGCAAGACCGACGGCCAGCGCCTGGAAGGGTTCTGAGTGCGACACGCCCGTACATCGGGAAGTGCTGGGAAAAGTTCGTGAATTTCGGCCGTTGCGGAGCCGCGTGGGACTACGCAACTTCTGCCACAACCGGCACGGGGTCCGAGCGATAATGGGCCGTCTCCGGCGCGTCACCTGCGCGCGCCCGCTTCAATCTTCCCTGGAGGGAGCCCATGTCCGGCGTCGGTTCAACCACTTCCCGCCCCTCGAGCACGCGCACCTCGCAGACCCAGCAGACGCAACAGACCCAGCAGACGCAGCAGACCCAGGCGCCCGCGAAGACGGAGACGCCCAAGGCCCCTGCGCAGACCGGCGACAAGTTCGAGGGCGGCCGGTCCAGCACCGACGCCGCCACCGCGCGGGATCGTGAAGCGCGCGCCGCGCAGAACGCCGCCAAGGCCCAGTCCATCTCCGACCGCGTAGGCGCCGGTGCTTCCGCGGCGCAGGCGGTGACCAGCGCGGTGAAGACGGTGGAGGCCATCCAGAAGGGCGACACCGCGGAGGCGCTGAAGAACGGCAACGCCACCGTCAAGAATGCCGCGGCCGCCGCCGACGGCGTGCTCAGCGCCAACACGGCCCTCAAGCGCGCCGCCAGCACCACCAAGGGGGTCGCCGGGGCTCTCGACGTCGCCAAGGGCGCCTACGACGCTGGCAACGACATCGCCAAGGCCATCAAGACCGGTGACAAGGAGGACGTCCGCAAGGCCGTGGAGTCCACCTCCGGCACGGTGAGCTCCGCCGCCAGCACCGCCAAGGACATCAAGGGCGCCGTGGACCTGGCCAAGGAGGCCAAGGGTGTGAAGGACGCCGCTCGCGCCGCCGCGGTGGCCAAGGGCGCCGCGCCCGAGGTGGCGGAAGCTGCCGCGCGTGCCGCGCAGAAGTCGGCGTTGGAGGGCGGCACCCGCCAGGCCACCCGCGCCGCCGCGCGTGAGGCCGCCGAGCAGGCTGCACGTGCCGCGGGCATGTCGCGCAACGCCGCGCGCACCGCCGCCACCACCGCGGGCAACGCCGCCGGTACCGCCGCCCGCACCGCCGTGCGCGAGGGCGCCGAGGCCGTGGCCAAGACCGTGGCCAAGGAAGGCGCGGAGGCCGTGGCCAAGACGGTGGCCAAGGAAGGCGCGGAAGCTGCCGCCAAGGCCGCTGCCAAGGCGGGCGCCAAGGCCGCTGCCAAGGCAGGTGCCGCCACGCTGGGAAAGGCCGCGGGCCGCTTCGTTCCCGGCATGAACATCGCCATCGCCGCCGCCGACACCGCGCAGGCCGCCGCGATCATCGCCGACAAGAACGCGCCCACCGGCAAGAAGATTGCGGCGGGCATCACGGCGGCGGCGTCGATTGTGGCCGCCACCAACATCCCCGTCGTGAGCCAGGTGGCCGCGGGTGTGTCCGCCGTGTCGGGCTTTGTCCGCGACCTCTGGTGAGCGGCCCGTCCCCCTTGGGGGCGCCACCATCCCTGGGCTAGCGTCATCCGCCTTCCGCACCGCGTGCGCGTCCCCCTCCGGGTGCGCGGTTGCCAGGTGAACCATGGCGCGTCCGCCCAACTCCAAGCCCGGCAAGTCCAACAGCAAGCCTCCTCCCGAGAAGATGGCCCAGCGGTCCGTGGCCAACGTGGGAGATGCGCTGCGTCGGATGCTCCACAACGCACCCGCGTTGCAGTCCGCTCCCGACCAGCCCGTGGCACTCCCCGAGGTGGAAGCTCCCTCGCTGGAGGGCCTGGAGGTCACCGTCCCCGCCCCCGAGCCCATCTCCAGCGACGAGCTCCTGGAGCGCTGGCTGCAGATCCGTCGTCGCCACGCGCAGACGCGGGACCGCGCCGAGGGGGAGCCACTGGCCGCGGGGGATGAGGCGCTCGTCGACATCATGGCCTACGTGGGCGGGCGCATCCTGCCTTTCAGCACGCGTGCCGACGTGTGGCTGCCGCTGGACCCGGACCCGCTGCTGCCCGGACTGAGCGAGGGTCTCGTCGGGCTGGCGGTGGGGAAGAGCAAGGTGGTCCCGGTGCTGATTCCGCAAAGCTATCCGGCGGTGAACATGCGCGGACAGAACGCGGTGTTCGCGGTGACCATCAAGGCGGCGCGCCAGGTCACGCTGCCCGACGAGACCAGCCCGGACTTCCTCCAGCAGCTCAACCGCGGCGCCACCATGGATGAGGTCATGGACTCCATCCGCGACGAGCTGGAGGAGGAGAAGGCCGAGGAGCTGCATGACCTGGGCAAGAACATGGTGCTGGACCAGCTGGTTTCGCGCACCAACGTGACTGTGCCGGACAAGCTGGTGGACGAGGAGATTCGTCGTCGCTGGACGCAGTCGGAGGGCAAGGCGCTGGCGGCGCGCGGGCTCACCTTCCAGGAGCAGGAGGAGGCCCTCAAGGGCTGGCTCTCCGACGACACCACGCGGGCGGATGCGCGCCGTCGTGTGGCCATTGCCCTGGTGCTGGGCGCCGTGGCCAAGCGGGATGGGCTCCTGGAGCAGGCCTCGCTCGACGAGTTCATGAGCAGCTACGCGGAGGAGACCGGCCTCCCGCGCGCGGAAGTGGAAGAGGCCTTCAAGAACGACGCGGCGTTGCGCGCGCAGGCGGCCCACATCGTCGCCGTGGAGCACGTGCTGACCCAAGCCCGGATCAACTTCGAAGGCGCGAACCCGGGCTGACGCGCCACGTGCCGGCCCCTGAGCTTCACGGCCGACCGCCGCCGGCACCTTGGGAGTGCGGTCAGAATTACCGCTTTGCGTCGGCGACACAGCACCCGACGTTCCCTCCCACGGCCATGACGACGCACCGCTTGACGTGGTGTTCTGTGTACACTATCAATCGTGTCCACATGACACTATCGATGGGGTACGACGATGACGCCGGCGGAGCGGGTGCGTTTGAGCAAGTTCATGAGCCTGGTGTTGCGGCACCAGCCGGAGGTCATTGGCGTGACGCTCGACGCCGCGGGCTGGGTGGCCGTGGATGAGCTGGTGGCGGCCATGGTGCGTCACGGAACCGCGACGACGGCGGAGCAGATCCGGGGAGTGGTGGCGCTGAATGACAAGCAGCGGTTCGCATTGAGCCCGGACGGCCTGCGCATCCGCGCGAGTCAGGGTCACTCCGTGCAGGTGGAGCTGGCGTATGCGCCCCAGGCCCCGCCGGACGTCCTCTTCCACGGCACGCCGAAACAGGTGGTGCCGCTCATCCTGCAGGAGGGCCTCCGGAAGATGAAACGGCATCACGTGCACCTGTCACCGGACCGCGAGACCGCCATGAAGGTGGGCGGCAGGCGTGGCAAGCCGGTGATTCTCGTCGTCGACTCGGCACGGATGGCGCGGGACGGGCACACGTTCTTCCGGTCCGCCAACGGCGTGTGGCTCACCGAGCACGTGGCGCCGCGGTATCTGAGCGTGGAATCCCGCGTGTGATTTCACCCCACGACGAGGATGTGCTGCGGCATCCCGCGCAAGGAGTGGAGGGGCCGCGGGTTGTGCTGCAGCTTCATCCGCAAGGTCGAATGACGCGGCGTCAGGGCTGAGGGGTTGCGGGCTCCGGGGAGGCGGGCGGCGTCGACGGAGCGGCCGGCGGCGTCGCCTGCGCGGCGGGCGGTGTCGACGGAGCGGCGGGTGGCGTCGCGGCAGGCGCGGGGCTTGGCGCCGGTGGCGGTTCCTCCAACGCGTCCTCCTCGCGCTTCCCGCCGACGATCCAGCGCGGAAGCATCTGCAGCGGACCCGGCAGCTCCTGGTCCGAGCCGAAGAGACCGGGCAGCGCGGCATCCTCGTCGGGAGAGCGCACCCCCGCGCCCCACAGGATGGCGGTGGCCTGCGTGGCCGGCACGCACAACGTCATGGCCAGGATGCCGGGCAGCACTCCCACCGAGACGCCAAAGCCGGTGGCCAGCGTCGTCGACAACACGGCCCACACCACGCGCTGGAGGAGGTCCGCCTGCACCTGCGGGTTGTCGACCTCACCTCGCGTGATGCGCTGGAAGGACTCGCTGCCCAGGAAGCTCACCACGTGACTTGTCACCGTCACCGCGCTGCCCAGGATGCCAAAGAACAACACCGAGCCACCCGTGAGCAGACCCACCACCGGTTGCAGCAGGATGCCCACCAATGTGGCGCGCAGCGTCCCACCCTGACGACGTCCAATGAGGTCCGCCAGGTACGCCTGCAGCCACGACGTGTAGATCGGCCCCAACAGGAACAGCACGATGGAGCCGTAGAACACCGCCTGCTGCAGCGGGAAACAGCCGGCCAGGAAGTTGGAGCCAAAGATGCTGAGGAACGCGCTGTACTGCAGCGCCCCCGCCACCAGCGTCATGAACGCGCCCACCAGCAGCGGGCTCGGCGGCTTCACGCGGGGAGCGGGCGGGTCGTACTTGGGATAGAGGCGCTTGAGGATGCGCGGGACTCCGTCGAGGAGGACGTCGGCGTCGGTGCTCTTGAGGCGCTCCGCTTCCCCGGCCAGCGGCTTGCCCGCACGCGCGTCCAGCCGGGTCAGGCTCAGCACCAGCTCCTTGCGCCCCAGCCTCCCCACGCTGCCAAACAGGATCTCGTCGGCATTCAGTGCGCCGCCAATGTCCGCCAGGCAGCTCTGGTCATTGCAGCCCAGCAGCTGGTTGCGCACTTCCTGGCTGAGCAGCTGTTGGATGTCCGCCTGCGTCACCACCTGGTAGCCCGGGATGCGTCGCGACTCCGCGGCCATGTAGTCGGTCATCACCTGGATCTGCTGCGCGGGGACGCCGTGACGCGCCTCCAGGGGAAGCACCAGCAGCGTGGGTTTCTGGGCCGGCGTTTCCGGCGCCTGTGAGAGAACGGTGAGCAGCAGCGCAACGGGCAGGGACGACATGGTGAGGCTTATGCGGCTCGCGCCGACCCGACTGCAAGTGGACGCCGCGTCAGCCCATCACTGCACCGACTCCGGCGGCGCCACGTCCCCGGCGAGCAGGTAGCGCAGCACCAGCTGACTGATCTCCTCCGCCAGCTCTCCGTCCTGCAGCGCGTGCGGCTTCTCCAGGATGGCCGCGTGCGTGGCCGCCTCCACCGCGTACACCACGAGGAACGACGCCAGCTCGAGATTCGCCGGACGCAGCCGGGCGCGGTGCCGCTGCAGGAACTCCATCACCAGCGCCTGCGCCATGGCGCTCATCTGCCGGACCTTGTCAAAGCCCTGGATGCGCGGAAGCTGCTCCACCATCACGCGGTGCAGCTCCGGTTGCAGCGCGTGCGCGTGCAGCATGGCGCGCACGAAAGCCCGGGTGGCCACTTCCAATGACGCGTCCTGGCTCTCGGAGACGTGTTGCGCCATCAGGCCCAGCATCTGGTCGCAGTGCTCATCCACCAGCGCCATCACCAGCGCCTCCTTGCTGGGAAAGTACTGGTAGAGCGAGCCCACGCTCACCCCCGCCACCTCGGCAATGCGGTTGGTGTTCGCGCCGTCGTAGCCCTCCTTCACCAGCACGCGCTCGGTGGCGCGCAGGATGGACTCCACCGTGGCCTGGGCCCGGGCCTGCATGGGTTGTCGACGAGGATGCAGTCGGGCACGCGCAACCATGATCCCTCCATGTGAGCAATTGCTCGGATACTATCCCGAGGGGACGCCGGCCCGCTACCCACGGGCGTTGCTGGGTCCGGCCGAATGTGAGCGGTTGCTCAGATCAGGCGCCACGCCATCGCCTGGGAGCGGAAAACCTTCCGGCTTTTCCATGGGTTGCGCCCCCCCCGGGCTGCCGCGCAAAGCGAGTAGTGAACCTGAGTGGTTGCTCATATTTTTCCGGTGCCTGCCGCGGTGTGGTCCCGCCGCGAATTTCGCCCGGAGGTCATCATGGTTGCCGTGTCTGCACCGTTGCCGCTGAAGAGCCAGAAGATGCCGTCGTACGGGAGCCATCCGCTCCTGGGGGCGCTGCCGGAGTTGGAGAAGGACCAGCTGGGCGCGTTGACGCGCGCGGTGGAACAACACGGGGACGTGGTGCGGCTGGCCAGCCACCTCAAGAGCCTGGTGGTGGTGCGCAATCCCGCCGACGTGCAGCACATCCTCGTCGACAACAACCGCAACTACTCGAAGAACACGCGCGGCTACGAGATGCTGCGCATGCTGCTGGGCAACGGCCTGGTCACCAGCGAGGGCGACTTCTGGCTGCGGCAGCGTCGGATTGCGCAGCCCGCGTTCCACAAGGAGCGCATTGCGGCGTTTGCCTCCGTGATGACGCGCGCGGCGGAGGACACGCTGGCGCGGTGGCAGGCGCCCATGGCCGCGGGCCAGGACGTCGACGTGGCGGCGGAGATGATGCGCCTGACCCTGACGGTGGTGGGCCAGACGCTGCTCAGCGTGGATCTCAGCGGTGACAGCGACGAGGTGGGTCGCGCGCTGACGGTGGCGCTGGAGTACACCAACTACCGCATCACGCATCTCTTCTCGGCGCCGCGCTTCATCCCCACGCGCGCCAATCGCGAGTTCGCACACGCGGTGAAGGTGCTGGACGGGGTGGTGTTGGACGTCATCAAGCAACGTCGCCAGGGTGAGCAGAAGATGGACCTGGTGAGCATGTTCATGCACGCGCGTGACGACGTCACGGGTGGCGCCATGGACGACCAGCAGCTCCGCGACGAGGTCATGACCATGTTCCTGGCGGGCCACGAGACCACCGCCATGGCGCTGACCTGGACGCTCTACCTGCTCACCCAGCACCCTGAGGTGGAAGCGCGCGTGCGTGCCGAGCTGGCCGAGGTGCTGGGAGAGCGCACGCCGGTGCTGGAGGACCTGCGTCGACTGCCCTACCTGGAGCGGGTGCTGAAGGAGGCCATCCGGCTGTATCCCCCGGCGTGGATCATGGGCCGCTACGCGCTCCATGACGACGTGGTGGGCGGCTACACCGTCCCGCGCGGCAGCTACGTGTTCATCAGTCCCTACCTGACGCATCGTCACCCTGGCCTGTGGAAGGACCCGGAGCGCTTCGACCCCGACCGCTTCCTCCCCGAGCGCATGGAGGGAATGCCGAAGTACGCGTACTTCCCGTTCAGCGCCGGGCAGCGCAAGTGCATTGGCGACGGGTTCGCCATGATGGAAGCGGAGCTGGTGCTGGCCACGCTGTTGCCGCGCGTGCGCTTCGCGATCTCGCCCAACGCGCGCGTGGAGCTGGAGCCGCTGGTGACGCTGCGTCCCAAGCACGGCATGAAGATGCTGCTCACGCCGACGAACGGCGAGGTGGCGCAACGGGTTCCTACGGTGAGCACGTCGTCGTCGGAGCAGTCGCTGGCGGCCGCGGCGCGCGCGGGTGGCTGTCCCTTCCACGCGATGTTGGGTCGCTAGGCCCGTGCTAAGAGGCCCTGCGTGCGGAAGCAGGGTCTCGTCCTCATGGCGTTGCTGGGATGCACCGGTGAGCCGGCAACGCCGTCGTCGTCGGATGCCTCCGTTCCGCGCGCTCCCACCGTCCTGACCGGGCTCCCCGCGGTGACCTTCACCGACGGAAGCGCCACCCTCACACTCCCCACTCCGTCTGACTCCATCTCCGGCTGGCTGCACCTCTCCAACGCGCCGCTCGACGTGCGTCTCGAGGTGGAAGGCTGGCAAGCGTCGGGCGTGGTGCTGGTGGGTGCGGATGCGGGTCGCCCTCTTACGGAGGCGGAGCTGTTGTGGACGGAGGGAACGGGCCTCGGCGTCGTCGGACCATGTCGCACGCGCGCGGGGTACGGCGCGGCCGCGTTCGGTTGTCCCAACTCCTCCAACCCCCTCTGGCCTCCGGGGGAGCACGTCGTCACCCTGCGCGCCACGCAGCGCACTCCCGACGGAGGAATGCCCTGGACCGGGACCGTCGAGGCCGAGGCGCGCTTCCGCCTGGGGCCCGAGCCCGACACCGTCACGCTGCACGTCCGGCTGCACCTTCCCGACGGGGTGGGCGCGGAGAACACGGTGTTCGTGCAGCGCAGCATCCAGCGCGTGGCGTACTTGCTGGGGCCCGCGGGCCTGGAGGTCGAGGTGGAGCTGGCGACGTCCCCGCGCGCGGAGCTCGTCGTGGATGCGGTCACGTTGCGCTCGGGCGCGTTGTGGGATCTCCTCGGCGTCCTGGAGCCGCGCGACGGACTCGACGTGTTCATGTTGGACACCCTGGACGCGGCCTACGGTGACGACGTGCTTGTGCCCATTGCCAGCATGGTGACCAGCGTGCCGGTGGCGGGTGGTCGTGTGTCCCTGGCCTCACTGATCCTGGTGCAGGGCCACTGGCGCAACGACGATCCCGACGAGCACCTGCACATCGGCACGCTGATCGCGCACGAGATGGGTCACGCGCTGGGGCTGTTCCACCCGCTGGAGCGCGCCGCCCCCGACGGAACCTACGTGGCCGACCCCATCAGCGACACCACCGACGAGCCCGGCGAAACGGCGGACTACCTGATGCACCACACGCCGCTGTCCCGTGCCACCGTCGTCACTCCGGATCAGGCGCGCATCCTGCGCCTCAGCCCCAACGCGTTGTGAGCATGGAAGACCTCACCCGTGACGGCGTGTGCCGCGGCTTCCTGCAGCTCTGGCAGCCCCGACGGGGATACCGCTACAACCTGGACAGCGTGCTGCTCGGCGCGCTCGCCGCGGGCGTGGTGCGGGATGGCCTCGTCCTCGACGTGGGCGCGGGCTCGGGGATCGTGGGCCTGTACGTGGGCAAGGCGAGCGGCGCGCGCGTGGTGCTGGTCGAGCGGCAGGCGGCGTGGATTCCCGTGCTGCGGAGGAATGTCGTCGAGAATGGCGTGACGGCGGAGGTGGTGCGCGCGGACTTCCGGGAGCTGCCGTTGCGGGATCATTCCGTGGCGCTGCTCACGTGCAATCCGCCCTTCACCACGCCGGGCACCGGTCGGCCCAGCCCGCTGGGGCACAAACAGCTCAGCCGTCACGCCGCGCACGGCGGTGCGCAGGAGGTTCTCGACGAGGCCGACCGTGTGCTTGCGCCCGACGGTGTGCAGATAATGGTCCTCCCGCTCGTCGTGGCCCAGCGGCTCCAGCCACGCTCCCTGCACCTGCAGCGACGCATCCTGCTCTCCGCCCAAGCCGGCGCACCGCCGGACCGCGCGTTGACGGTGCACACCCGTCAGCCCGCCACGCCGCAGGAGGAGACGCGCGCGGTGCATGACCCGCAGGGGAGGTTTGCGTCGTGGGTGGAGGAGATCCTGGAGGGGAGGGCGCGCGTGCTGCGCTGATCAGTCGACGTCAGCCAGCGCGAATGGGTCGGGCAGCAGCACGTTCCCCGCCGCCATGAAGCCCCGCTCCAGCGCGCGCACCATGGCGCTCTTGGCGGCGGCCACCGCGTCAAACGTGGAAGCACCCTTGGCCAGCTCCGCCGTGATCACCGCGGAGAGCAGGCAGCCCGTCCCGTGGGTGCGCGGAATGTCCAGCCGCGGCGACTCGAAGATGTGGAACTCCACGCCGTCGAAGAGCACGTCCGCCGCCGGCCCCGCCGAGAGGTGACCGCCCTTCACCAGCACCGCCTGCGCGCCCAGCGCCTGGATGGCCAACGCGGCCTCGCGCGCTTCCGCCTCGTTGCGCACCGGCATGCGGCTCAGGAAGCTCGCCTCGTCGGCGTTGGGCGTCACCAGGCGGGCACGCGGCAGGAGCACCTCGGTGATGGCCCACAGGCCGTGGTCGTCGAGGAGGCGGCTGCCGGAGCTTGAGGTGATGACGGGGTCCAGCACCACGGGCAGGTCCGGGTAGCGCGCCAGGCTCTTGGCCACCGCCCGCACAATGGGCGCGTTCACCAGCATGCCCAGCTTCACCGCGCGCACGCCGGCGTCCTCGAGCACCGCGTCAACCTGGTTGGCCACCTGCCCGGGATCCACCGGCTTGGTGCCGCGCACGCCACGGGCGGTCTGCACCGTCAGCGCCGTGGGCACCGCGCAGCCGTACACGCCACGGGCGAAGAACGCCTTGAGATCGGCCTGGATCCCTGCGCCACCGGAAGGGTCCGACCCGGCAATGCTCAGCGCGGTGACAACCATCGGGCCTGGAAGACTAAGCGGGTTTCCCCCGGGGCTCCAAGCAACCGGCCAGCGCGGATCAGGCGCTCAGCTCCAGCATGCGTTGGATGGGACGCAGCGCCTGGGTCCGCAGCCCCTCGTCCATGGTGATTTCCGGGGAGAGGTCCCGCAGGCACAAGTAGAGCTTCTCCAGGCTGTTGCGACGCATGTGCGGACACTGGTTGCACGCGCAGCTCTGGTCCTGCCCGGGCGCCTGGATGAGCTGCTTCTCCGGCACACGCTTGCGGATCTGGTGGAACACCCCCTCCTCGGTGGCGATGATCAACGTCCTGGCCGGAGAGGCCACCGCGCGCTCGATGATCCCCTTGGTGGACCCGATGTAGTCGGCCTGCTGCAAGACGCTCTCGTCGCATTCCGGGTGGGCCAGCACCTCCGCGTCCGGGTGCTCCACCTTGAGTCGCGCCAGCTCCCGCGCGCTGAACAGCTCATGCACAATGCAGGTGCCCTGCCACACCGCCATGTCGTGGCGACCCGTCTTCTGCGCCACCCAGCGCGCCAGGTGCCGGTCCGGGCCGAACACCACCGGCTTGTCCTTGGGGATGGAGGCCACGATCTGCGCCGCGTTGCTGCTGGTGCAGATGAGGTCGCTCATGGCTTTCACGGCGGCGGAGCTGTTGATGTAGCTCACCACGGTGGCGCCGGGGTGCTTGCCCAGGAAGAGGCGGAACTGGTCGGGCGGGCAGCTGTCGGAGAGGCTGCAGCCGGCCTGGAGGTCCGGGACCACCACCTTGCGCGTGGGGTTCAGGATCTTGGCCGTCTCCGCCATGAAGTGCACGCCGCAGAAGACGATGACGTCCTTGTCCGCCTTCTGCGCCGCGCGCGCCAATTGCAGGCTGTCCCCGACGACATCCGCGAGATCCTGGATCTCACTCTCCTGGTAGTAGTGCGCCAGGATGATGGCGTTGCGCTCCCGCTTGAGCTGCTCGATGGCCCCCTCGAGGTCATGAGGGAGGTTGCCCAGCGGCGGGGTGGTGACGGCGGTGTTCACGACGGGAAGTGCCATGCCGGCTTGCCTACGCTTCGGGCAGCCGCGAGGCAAGCGCTTCGGGCCGCCGGCACGGGCAATGCAGCGGGGGCGCATGCCGTCCCCGGCGGAACCAAGAGGCTGCCCGATGTGGTGCGAAGAATCAGGTGTCAGGCCGCTAACGCTGATCGCCCTCGCCGTGGCTTGCGGCTGCCAGGACGGCTCCTCGCTGGCTGGGGTGGATGACGCGAGGCCGCAGCCGGAGTGCCGCCAGATGGAGATGGGTGAGGCCCGGCTGCCCGCCGAGCTGTTGGCGATACAGCGCGCCCAGCGCGGGCGGGAGCTGCAGCTGGTGGGCACGGACGGGACGGTGGCCCGGGCGCTTCCCTGGCCAGAGGAGGCCAGCGAGGTGCTCGCGTTCCTCCCGGAGTGGGATGCCATCCTGTTCCAGGCGTTGGGCGGGTCGCTGCTCACCCTGAACCTACGCAGCGAGGAGGTGCAGGCCTTCCCGGTTCCCTTGGCGACGTCGGGTTTCGGGCTCATGGGGCTAACCTGCGACGCATTCGTGTTGGTGCAGCGTTTGGAAGGTGGCTCGGAGGAGGCGCCGGTCCGCACCGTGTTCCTGCCTGTGCGCATTGGGCCCGGCGGGGTGCTGCACGCGGGGCCGCCACACTACGTCCCTGGCGAACACGTCCAATTGCTGGGCGCGCTTGCGGGCTCGCTCATCTTGCTTGGCTCGGCCGAGCCGGGCGAAGCGCCAACAGTGGTTCGATTCCTCGACGTATTCGAGGGTTCCAGCGTGGAGCTATCCGTCGCCGCGGCCGGGGAGCTTGTGTTCGGGCTGCTGGTGGTGCCCGCGCATGACACCCTGCTGGTGGGTGTGGAGCAGCCCGGCGGCGACGAGCCCTTGAGCGTTGTCCGCGCTTACCGCCTGTCCACCCGGGAGTTGGTCGCCAGCGTCGAGGGCTACCTCCTGGTGAGCACTGGGATGGGGCCGGACGCGGTCACGGTCAGCGGCGATCAGCCTGTCGCCGTGCAGCGGCGCGACGGCATGGTCCGCTTGTGGAAACCCTGGACGACCGAGGAGCCGGTTGACCTTGGTCACAGCACCGCGACGCGGCCGCTCACCCTGGTTGGTGACGACGTCGTGGGCCTGGCAGGGTGGGATCACACCGAGGGGGTCACCGTCATGCGCGTCTCCACTGGCGAAGCGACCATGGTGCAACCCGGGTATCAGACGCGCTTGGAAACCGTGTGGTACTCACCCGCGTGGCTGGCGCCGCGGGGGACCGCGGCCATCTTTGACGAGTTCATTGCCGGGCTGGATGTCGGGCACAGCGGCGTGCTGCTGCGCACCGCTGCGGGTTGCGAGCAACGGCTCCGGTATGTGCACCCCGTGCCCGGCGCGCCTCATGTCTACGTCGGGGGTCGGGACATGCTCGTCTTCGACGTGGTGGCGCAGCGCTTTGGCAGGGTTTCCGGGTGGAATCCAGACGTCACCCTCCCGACGCGGGTGCTGGCTCCTGGGTTGCCGTTCGCCAGGGCGGGGGACTGAGCGCTAGGCTGCGGGCTTCTGCGGACCGTCGCCGCCGCCTTCCCCGCCAAAAGTGCGCTTGAACCAGTCGCGCGCCTCCTCCCAGCTCTTGTCCAGGCGCTGGCCCAGGGACTTCGCCTGCTCGTCGGAGAGGTCCTCCTCCGCGCCGTACGCGCAGTGCGGACAGATGATCTCCCCCGGCACCAGCGGCTTGCCGCAGCGTGGGCAGGGGCTGGTGTTCACCAGGGACTGGCGCGGGTAGTCCCCGTCGAGAATCTCCAGGAACTCCCCGCCGCTGACGAACTCCAGCGCTTCCTTGGCGCGGTAGACGGGGAACGGGTGGCTCTTGAACAGGCTGTCGAAGGCCACGAAGAACTTGTTGAGCCCACCCTCGTCGCGCAGCTTCTCGAAGTGCTCGGCCTGCTCGATGAAGGCCTTGAAGGACAGCTCATTCATGACGGAGCGGCTGCCGCCCGCCAGCTTCATCAGCGTGGTGATCACCACCTCCGGCTTGCGCACCACCAGCATCTGCGCGCGGTCGGCGGTGAGCTCACTGGCGCGGTCCCAGCGACGCAGCGCCATCTCGATGGGATACATGAGCAGGCCGCCGATCCCCAGGGTGGCGCCCGCCACGTTGGCCGCCAGCGACGAGAACACCCGCGCCGCCGTCTTGTAGAGCACGTGGTGCGCGTGCACGTGGCCCAGCTCATGGCCCAGCACGCCCAGCTGTTCCTCCTCGTTGAGCAGCTCGAGGGCGCCGGTGCTGATGGCCACGAAGGCCTTCTCCACGCCGAAGGTGTACGCGTTGGGGAGCGGGTTCTGGAAGATGAACAGGTCGGGGACCTCCGCCATGCCCAGGCGGTCGCCGGCGGTGCGGAAGCGCTTGTAGAGGCTGGGGGCCTGCGTCTCGGTGACCTTGATGAAGGTGGCGTGGTGGTTGAGGCGGGTGGCCAGCTCCACGCTGTTCTTGATGAGACCCTTCAGCATGGTCTTGATGCCGGGGATGCGTTGCAGCGCGGCCAGCGCCTCCTTGTCCAGCGGGTGGGTGTAGGCGGCGGGGTCCAGGCCGGTGAGCGGCTCGTTGAGCATGCGCAGCAGCGGCTCATGGCAGCCCCCGCACTTGGGTGAGGTGCCCAGGCTCAGGATCCGCTCGAACTTGAGGCGGTTGACGGCGTTGCAGCGTGCACAGCTGAACTCGAGCAGCTCGATCACGTGGCCTCCCGGGCCTCTCTCGGCCGCAAGCGCTGCGACCGGTGGGCCTTGTAACGCAGCGCTTGTGCTGGCGCACCCGGCCCCGTCGGAGCGCCTGAGGGTGGACCCGCCTTGGGCCACGCCCTGGCAACAGGCGGGCGGGGGGAGGGCTTCCCGGGTGGAGCACGGTGTGCTTCACCCGTGACGCGACGCTCCAAAGCAGGTAGAGACGCGCGCCATGTTTTGTCCGTACTGCCGGACGGTGAACCCCGACACGGCAGCCAGCTGCACCCACTGTCAGGCGGTCCTGCCCAAGGACCCCGGCAAGTACGTGCCGCCGCCGGCCTTCGTCGCGGAGCGTCTCCCGGTGGCGCGTCGCGAGGTGCCGCCCCTGGACGTCAGTCCCGCCTCGGTCTTCCAGGAAGGCCCCCTCGCCGCGCCCGCCGCGCCGGCCCCGGCCGCGCCCCGTGCGCCCGTCGTGACTCCGCCCGCGGCCGCCATCCCCGCG
>JBFMGU010000154.1:0-25765 GCA_040752415.1 Myxococcota bacterium | reverse complement strand
GCTGGCGCTGGAGCTGCGGGTAGGCCACGTCTCGTCGGAGATGACCCCGCGGGCGTCCTCGCGTGCTATGGCGGCGGGCAACCGGGCCAACAACCCGGAAGGGGAGCCTGCCGCATGAGACCGATGGGGCGCGCGGGTCGGGATCCGTTTCGGACTGCGAGATCAGGTATAGGATAACATCCGAAACCATTGACCCGGCAACCGCTCCGGGCCGACAGTTCGCCAGAACTCGGCTGGGCCTCCCAGACCACGGGGACTTCATGGAGACAAGGCTCTGGCTCCTGCACCTCTCCGACGTACACTTCAACAAGCACAGCGACGGCACGCGGTTCGACTTGGACAAGGACCTCCGCGACGAGGTCGAGCGCGACGTTGGAGTCCTAGTGCAACAGTTGGGGTCGGCCACTGGCATCATCGTCACTGGTGACATCGCATACAGCGGAGCCCGAACTGAGTACGAAAAGGCCGCCACATGGCTGGACGCGCTGTGCGCCATCGCGAAATGTCCGACCGACATGGTTTGGACAGTCCCGGGAAACCACGACGTCGACCGAAAGCGCATCCGCGAATGCGGCATCCTGAGAGACGCGCACAAGGCTTTCAGGACGTGCACCCTTGAAGAACTCGACGACCGTCTGCGGGGATACATGCAGGAGCCAGCGAGCTGCAATCTGCTTCTTGAGCCGCTCACCGAGTACAACCTGTTTGCGATGCGGTTCGAGTGCGACGTGAGTCGCGAACGACCCTTTTGGCAGAGTGACTTGAAGCTGAATGACGGATCCACCCTGCGCCTGTCAGGGCTCAACTCAACGCTCGTCTCCGATGACGACGACAGCGATGGCGACGGGCGGCTCATTCTCGGGGCCGCACAAACGAATCTGCCCCGTCTCGAAGGCGTGATTCACATGACGTTGTGCCATCACCCTCCGAATTGGCTCCGGGATGTCGACACCGTCGAGAGTGATCTCCGGGCACGGGTCCGACTCCAACTTTTCGGGCACAAACACGTCCAAACACGCTCGGAGATCGACGGCAATCTAAGAATCGTCGCTGGTGCGGTCCATCCGAATCGCAGGGAGCCAAAGTGGATTCCACGATTCAATGCACTCGCGATCAGCGTCAACGGAAGCGGGAACAACCGGCGCCTCGACGTGCGGGTGTACTCGCGCATTTGGTCTGACTCGAAGGAGTTCGTCGCCGAGCGCGATCCCAGGACGGGCCGAGATTTCTTCCAATACTTCCTCAGCCTGCCGGCATGGAGCCCGTCAACACCAGCACCCGCCGCCGCGCAAGCCCTTCCTGCTCAGCCAGGGCCGACCGCATCACCGGCGGTGGGGCGCCAAGAGGCACCTATGAATCCGCATCGCACGCTCGTCCATAGGTTCCTGAGCCTACCGTTTCATAAGCGCATGACAATCGCGGCGAAGCTTGAACTCATCGATGACAGTGATCAGGGAGTGAATGACCCAGAACTGAGCCGTCGACTCTTTGCACGCGCGAAGGAACGCCGCGTGGTTGCAGCGCTTTGGGACGCAGTTGAAGCGCAGTATCCCGACGGAGCCAAGAGCAATCCCTTTTCTCAATCGCAGCAGTAGGAGCGGACCATGCACGACTTATTCGCCGATTGGTATTCCGAAGCGGGCTTGGGCACTGACGCGGAGGCGCTCGAGAAACGCTGGTCAGGCGTGACGGAGATAGTCAAGGCGGCAAAGCGTGAGACTGTTCCACAACTGGTTCGCCTCGCTCATCGGCTTGCCGCAGACAGCACCTACGCAGACTCTCTGAGAAGCGCGTTCAAGAAAGCGGATGCGTCGTTCTTGATGCGCAACGACAATGAGCTGCAGGTTCTGGCTGGCGCTGCCTTAGCGACCTTGTTGCAGAACGCCGGACCCGCGGCTCTCGCCGGAGCGGCACTTATCAACTGCCTGCGGTTCAGTGAACAGAAGCCGGTGAACGACACGCTACGCGCTGCCGCGGCAGCCGTCTTGCTTGAGGAAGCAGAGCGGCTCCGCGATCCTGACGTCGAGTTCCCTGCCGTTCCGGCCTACCCAGGAAAGCCCATCAAGGGGGCCCTAACGGAAATTGAGAAGCTCACTGTGCCGCCAGACGTAGCGATCTTCAAGAAGTTTGTGGACGGTGTGAATGATGCTCTTGCCAAGCTCCACGAGTGCGTCTCCGAGCTGAGCGAGGTCGTTGAGTCTCGGTCGGATGCAGCCAGTGAGGAATCCGACGTGCTCTGGTGGCTTTTCTCCAATTGGAGCGACCTTGCTGAGCAACAATTCGCCGACGTGAAGCGCCCAGCGCTTCCGGTCGTGATAGCAATCGAGCTGGCTGACAGGTTTGCACTTGTCCCTCCGCCACCGAATGCCCGCGCCTTCCTCAGACGCGCGCTCATCGATGGTAAGATTGACCTCGATTCACAGCTCAAGCTCAATGAGGTCTTGGAAGCGACAAGCGCAAAGGTCCGGGACCGCGTGACGGAGGAGGGTGTCATGTCCCTGCATGACCTGTTGCCGATACACGCGGTCCTTGCCGGGCAGGGCAAGCAGCAGGATGCCGCGCGTGCCCTACGCCCACTGGAGCTATCTGAGCAGCTGTTCGCAGAGCGAATCGCCCTGCGCCTCGTGACCGAGAACAAGAATGGCTGAGCAACCCTGTCCTCAGAGCGGCTGCTCGGCAGCGAGCACCGGCAAGTGCCTCGAAGGGCTAGCGCTCGAGGAGTGTCCGCATTGGCGCAAGCGCGCGGTGCCAGCCGCGCCGAAGCGGGCCAAGCCGGAAGAGGGGATCGCGCTCCGGGATGCAGAGGCGCTCTCCGCGGCGGAGACGGCCACTGTGATGGGGCGATGGCCTGCGCGGCTCGTCGTCTTTGTTGGTGACGTTGAGAGTGGGAAGACGACTCTTCTCGCCACCGTCTTTGAGCTTTTTGGGGCGGGTGCTGCACGCGAGCACAGGTTCGCTCGCTCGGTCACTCTGCACGGCTTCGAGCGTCGTTGTTTCGAGGCTCGCATCACCAGCGGTCGCGAACAGCCGGCCACCCGACGAACAGACGCCGACGATGAACCACGGTTTCTGCACCTTGGGGTTCGCAAGACGGCCAACCAGTTAATCGACTTGCTGTTCACGGACATCTCCGGCGAGCACTTCGCCGAACTGCGAGACCGTCCGTCTGAAAGCGCTCTTCTGCCAATCGTGAAACGGGCCGACGCCGTCGTCGTCACACTGGATGGACTGATGCTCTCCGATCCGACGAAGAGACACGCGTGCGTAGCGAGATCCACGCACCTCATACGAAGCCTGGGCGAGGTCGGCGCGCTGCGAAGGGCGACCGGCGTTCAAGTAGTCATCACGAAACACGATCTTGTCGACGTAGGCCAGGCGAACGCGGATGACGTCATGTTCCGCTTTTCCAAGGTGTTGCCGATCACCAATGCGCCAACTCTCGGCCTCCACTCCACCGCAGCCCGCAATGGACGCGGTTTGACGTGGGGCAATGGAGTTGAAGCGCTAATTTCGACGTGGACATCCGAGTTTCCTGCAACTGATCAGCGTCTCCCGCAGCACCTGCAATCGTCACGGGCGTTCTTGCGGTATGGCGCCTGGGAGGCGCGGCCTCATGATTGATGAAGTCCGCCTTCTCGCCGTCGGGCCATATGGGTCGGGCAAGACGACGTTCATCGCAGCGCTGTGGAACGCCTTGATGGACGCCGACAAGAGCGCGCTTGCAGTCGACAGCGTGACTGACTCTGACAAGAGCTACCTCGCCGAGATCCGAGATCGCTGGCTGAAGTTCGAACCAGTTGGCAGAACGGATGTCGACCGTCACGAGCACATCGAGCTGGCCTTGCGCACAGACGCGGGGCAGCGCCTCAGGCTTTCAGTTCCCGACATCTCAGGTGAGCGCGTAGAACGACACGTCATCGATCGTTCTTGGGCGCGCCAGTTTGACGAACTCGTTTCACAGTGTACGGGCTTGCTTTTCTTCATCGGGCCAGAGGTCAAGGACCCTCATCGCCTTGACGACGCGCAGCTCATTGCAGCCGAGGTCGCAGACGTTGCCGCTGACGCGGCGTCCGCACCGTCTGCCCAAAGCGTGCAGGCGCCGTTGCCAGAGTGGACGGCCGACATTTGCGCGACGCAGGTGATGCTCGTAGAGCTTCTGCAACTGATGACAGAGCGGCGTGCCGGACACCCCCTGCCTGCGGTCGTAATCATATCCGCGTGGGACATATGGAGAGACCAAACCAAAGGACCACGGAACTGGCTCAGGCAGCGACTGCCGCTGTTGTCGCAGTTCCTTGATGGGAATGAGCAGCTGCCGTGCGATGTCGTCGGGATAAGCGCGCAGGGCGGGGACTATACCTCTGAGCAGCAACGTGACCATCTGAAAAAACTTGCACCACACGAGCGACCGGTCGTGGACGACGGCCAGGCAGTCAGCCACGACATCACGCGTCCGATAGCCTCGCTGATCGCACGCATGGCGCGTCCCAATGCGCGTTGAGCAGGCGCTTCATGGGTACGGCGCCGGGCACGAACTGCTCGGAGCGAGCGTGAAGCTTCCGCCTCACGCTCTGCGGACCATGCTCGCAATGAGTGACCTATCCGGTCAGACAAGCATGGCGCCCGACGAGTCGTATCTAACGGGCTATGCTCTACCGGAGCCGGGACTCTACGTCCTCGCGCGAACGTGGTCGGCCCCAGAGCGCCCACGACCCGGATGCGCCTGGACGCACAGTTTGCTCGTAGACTTTCAGGACTTGGCGGAGTTGTCCGACGCGCGATCGCTCCTCGGTGAACTCCGGCGTCCCGGCCAAGCTGAAATCGATTCCAGCGACTGGAGCACTTACCGCGAAGCGGTTGACGTACGGGTGAAAGGCGCGACGCGCGATGGGGTGCCGCCTCATGAGCTTCTGTCGGCGATTCTCAGGGGCCTGTATCAGTATCCGGACCGCGCGGTGTGGGCTGTCGCGGCGACGTCGTCGGATGTCGAAATGGCGACTCTCGCCGTCTGGTCGCAACAATGGCCGCGGCTGAGGCGCAGCTTTGCCTTCTGCACGTGGTCCGGACGCCCACGCTCCCTCGGCGGCAGGCCGCTTGACCTGCAATTCACCACTAGGGTCGGCGCGACGCGGTGGCGACGAGAAAAGGCCGACCTGCAGGAGCTTTCCCTCGTTGACACGCTGCCTCCAGCGGAGCCCTGGCTGGCGGCAGCTCTAGATGACATCGAGAGTGACTCACGGGACCTTCGACGGTTTCTTTGGCGATATGGCGCAGAGGCTGACCCGCCGCGCGCCGCGTTCGCAACGTTGGTGGAGATCTTCAACGCCCGACGACACAGCGAGCGCTCAAGGGATTACTCTGCGCTCGTGCGCACCGTCGGTGAAGCGTTCCAATCAGCAGGACAGATGCGCCTGCTTAAGGAGGACCTGTTGGGGGCGCCAGCGGACGGCTCCGACGACCGCCTGCTCGAGGCTCTTGTGTCGGTAGCACGACCCGATGCTTTTGACCCGGGCAGTCTCAAAGTTGGCGAGCGCGCTGAGAACATCGTCCGGCAAGACCCTGAAGCTGGCATGCGGCTGCTCAGCAGTTGCCTTGTTCTGCCGCGATCCGAATTGCGTGATGCGGTGCTGAGAGCGGTGACGGCGACCCTATTGCGCGAACGCCCGAAGGAGCTACTCGGCCATGGAATCGATGTGTTCTGCCATCTCGTGCGGGAGGATGCACGTGTCGCGGCGTCACCGGCTATCTGGCGTCGGTCGGCCTGGGAGCAGCGGCAGGTGTTCGCGCTCGTTGCAGCCGCCGATGCTGCACTTCGGAAAGACATTGTGCAGAGCATGCTCGACGCGGGGAGCGACGATCTCGTGGACGACGTGGTCCGCACCTGGGGCGATGATGTCGTTAGTCATCTCTTGGATTGGTGCGTCTTGCATCCTACCGCCAGACTGACTTGGCGTTGGCGGAATGTGTTGACAGGGCGAATCGGCGCTCTTGTTCGTTGGCTTGCGACGGCCCCTGACGTACCGCAGGCGGCTCTTGACACCGCCGCACAATACGCAGACCCACGCAGTCGAGAGGTCGAGCGCGTCGGTGCTGATAGGTGGTTAGCGATTGCAACAACGCCGAGGCGTTCCCTCCGTGGCGACGTCGGACTGTTCCTCTTCAGTTGTGCATTGGCCGTCGGCTCGCGGGCAAATCGCCTCGCGGAGGCTTCCTTTCAAGCCGCGCATGACGCGTTAAGCAAGCAAGAGGTGTCGCTGGGAGCCTGGGACCAGGCGTCATCGCTTTTCCCTGCTCTCGGAATGTTCTCAAACTGGGATCGATGCGAGCGTTGTCGGCGAGCGCTCGCAGACGCGGTCACGTCGGACGAATGGCCAGCAGAAACCGTTTTTCGCGCGGCGACAAACGTCGAGACGTTTCGGCTTGTTATTGCCTATCTCTCAAGTTTCCGAGACGGCCGTCGGGTGGTCCGACGGCTGAAGTCTGCTGCGCGCGACAGGGCGCCCGGAATGCTGAGTGAGCAACGGGACCTGTTGCTTTGGCTTGAGCGAGATGAATGGTGACACCCACGATCGCGAACATGAGTAAGGTCCCTCCCTACTCACGATTCAAGCCGGCATCCGAGACGTCGTCGCGCATCAAGCGGAGCGTACGATCGACGGAGACCAAGGCGGAACGCACGCTGGTACGCGCCCTCAAGGCAAAGGGTCTGGCCTTCGAGACGCACTGCGCCGACCTGCCCGGCAAGCCCGACATCGTGTTCAGGACAGCCCTCTTGGCGGTCTTCTGTGACGGAGACTTTTGGCACGGTCGCCATTGGCCGTCGCTTCAGACTCGTCTTAGAGGACGCGCCAATCCCGAATACTGGGTCGCCAAGATCGCCGCGAATCGGTCTCGAGACCGCCGGGTTGCACGGACGCTCCGTGCAGATGGCTGGAGCGTCGTCAGGGTGTGGGAGACGGACGTGCTGAAGGATCCCGAGGGGGCGGTACGCGCGGTCGTGCGCCACCTGCGTCGGCGTCAAAGCGCCGACTCCTGAGCCCGAGCAACCGCGCCTCTGCCCTTGCCTGTCCCAGGATGCGCCGTGTCTCGGGAGCGCTGGCGGAGGAACCGGCGTGGCACCGTCGAAGGTTTACGTGGCGGGGGCGGATCTCCACGATCACGCGGAAGCAGTGACAGCTCTCCGCGTGGCCCACCGCCCTCCAGTAGCTGGGCACGAATGGCGCGTCCCAAAACCTCGGTCAGGAGCGACGGCACCGCGTTACCCACCTGCTTCTGTATGGACGTGCGGCCACCGACCGGAATCACGTCGTCGGGAAACGTCTGAAGGCGGCATAGTTCACGCACGCTCAGCCGTCGATTGTCCCAATGGAAGGGCCCGACAGCAGGGCCCGGCTGCGCTTGAATTGTCCACGAGGGAAGAGCCTTTGCGAGCTTGAGGAGGAACGTCCAGAAGCGTCGTCGCCACCCAAAGAGGGGTTCTCCACCACCACGCTCCGTGTGCCACAGGTAGTTTTGCCCCTCGGGAATCGTCGGCAGAAGGTCCGCCCACTTTCCTCGCATGGCCAGGTCCTCTTCAGGCTCGGGCATAAGGCCCGCGAGTGCATCCCAAGCGCGGACGTACGGCTTCACAATCTGAAAAAGGCCACCGGCGTCATGGTCGACCTCGCCGTGAGTCGCTGCTGGGAACTTGAAGGTCGTGCCATCCCGCGCTGCGACCATGAAGAAGCGCTCTCGAATCTGGGGCACGCCATATGTGGCCGCGTTGATCACTTTGTACACGGGCTCATAGCGCGAACCGGTGCGGCGATTGATCTGGCGAACAGCGTCAACCAAGAGATCTAGACCCTCGCTCTTTCCCGAGTACGCAATGCCGGTCACGTTCTCGAGGACGAAAGCCGCGGGCTGTGTCTCTTCGAGGACACGCAAGTACGCACTCAGAGTATCCGCGCGAGGATCGTCGAGACGACGTGAATCGCCGGTAGCCCAGTAACCCGACTTCGAGAACGGCTGACACGGCGGACCTCCGATGAGCAGATCCGCCTCACCGTGCTTCAAGCCCGCGGTTTCAAGGAGCACCTCACTCGCGACGTCAAAGATGCTTGACTCGATGACCGGAAAGCGACGGTTGCGGCGCAATGTCTCACAGCAATCGTGGTTCATCTCAACGGCAACCGCAGTGCGAAAGCCTGCCGCCTCAAATCCGTAATCCATCCCGCCGGCGCCCGTGTAGAGGCTGATGATGCGCGGTTGTCTCCTGCTCATGGCGGGCTCCTCACGCGGCGGCCTGTGCCAGAATGACCTCGGCCTGTCGCTGCCATCGGTCGTCGACGCGAACGTTGTTGGACAGCTTCCCTTTGCACTTCGCGTGGGCATCGAGCGTCCGCGGCAGAGCGAATGAGAACTCCCATTGCTCTATCACGGCGTGAAGACAGGCCGCGAGCACGTCGAAGTCGGACGCCGAATAGTATCTCGAGCACGGATCAGACTTCGACGCTCTGGTCCGCTGGAAATCCACGCGCGGAAGACCCTCTCGTGTTCGCTGACGCAAAACGTTCTTGCACTCGATAGAGAGCGGCCGACTACCTCGGTAGCGCAGACGCAAGTCCGGCCCGCCTTCCTCATCGAGGCGGGCGCAGTCCGTCACGCCCGACACGGCCTTCAGCCGCCTCAGCAGATGTTCCTCCGCAACCCAACCACGCACTGCCATTTTGAGCCGGCGCGTTTGCGCAATGAGGTCCAGCACCTCCGCCTCTCGCAGCTCGAACTCCTCAGCGAGGCGGTGAATCTGATTTGGAACTGCTACCACGTCGGGCGCGGGGACCTGTCGCACGATGGTGCCCACCCACGCCGGGTCGCTTGCGCGCTCTGCGAGCAACTGCCGATGGCCTTGGTCCTCTCCGAGCGCCTCTCGCTCGAGTCGCACGTACCGGAGGAAGGCGTGCGCCGTGCCGCCAACGAGCACCTCGACGGGACTCTCATCCCCCGCTCGGCGGTCTCGCTCCCACGTATGCCAACCGTCGCGAATGACATGCTCCACACGCGCGCGCTTGAACTCCTTCGAGATGAAAAACTTCGTCGGACTGTTGAGGACTGGGTCAGCGCCGACGAAGAAGCCCTCCTCGGGGCTGATTCCGACGAGAAGCGTGGTGTACAAACCGAAATGGTCCTGCCAGAGGCGATGCTCCTTGCCGTCCTTCGACCCGTACTTGATCTGAAAGCGGTATTCGTCGTCGGGCCGGTTCTTTGTCAGTCGGGAGTTCGCATAGAACGCGTACGCAACCACCCCCATTCGTTCCCCCGTCGGCGTAACGAAAGAGAACTGGAAGGGCGCGGTATCTGGCTGAGATGCTCGCAGCACTCTGCAGCCAACACGCTCGAGCGCGTCGAGCATGAACCGCAAAAGCGGCTCGCGGTCGCGACGCATGACGCCGAAGGTTTCAAATGGCATGTGTTCAGCTGGCCGCATGTTCAGTGTCATGCCCTGCTCCATCGGCGGCCGTCAAGAGGCGATGGGGTCTATCTTTGGGCCCCTCGAAGGGAAACTTGGGGCGGATCTCCCGGTTGAAGAACGTGACCTTCGACTCAGCTCGCAGCAGCCCCTCATATACGTCGCGCGGAACCGCGAAGAAGCGGTAGAGGCGTCGCCCTGAAAGCTCGATCTCGAGGACGTGGGTGTCTGCGTCGTACGCGACGGAGTGAACCAGGCTCGACCTCAATCGAGTGCGCGTCACCGGGCGGACTCCAACCATGCCTCCCGGAGGCTGGCACGAAGAGGACCTGGCCAACAACGGAAGGGCAATCCGGTTGGAGTGGCCGCCTCAACTTGCCCCACTGGGCCTGCCGAAAGCCCCTTCCCCACCCGGATGCTCCCGACCCGGCCGCTCCCCGCACCACCTGGGTGCACTGGGTGGTCTACAACATCCCGCCCGACGTGACCGAGGCGCAGGAAGGCAGCGCGCCGCGCGGCGGCACCGTGGGGCTCAACGACTGGAAGAAGCACGCGTACGGCGGCCCGTGTCCTCCCGTGGGACGTCACCGCTACTTCTTCAAGCTCTACGCGCTGGACACCACGCTGAACCTCAAGAACGCCACCAAGGCCGTCGTGGAGCAAGCCATGAAGGGGCACGTGCTGGCCAACGCCCAGATCATGGGGACGTACGAGAAGAGCCAGTGAGCCGCTGGCGCTGGAGCTGCGGGTAGGCCACGTCTCGTCGGAGATGACCCCGCGGGCGTCCTCGCGTGCTATGGCGGCGGGCAACCGGGCCAACAACCCGGAAGGGGAGCCTGCCGCATGAGACCGATGGATTTCCGCGGACGCTGGGTGCTGGTGACGGGAGCGTCGTCGGGACTGGGGCGCGCCATGGCGCAGCAGCTGGCGCGGGAGCACGGGGCCCACGTCATCGCGGTGGCGCGTCGCACCGAGAGGCTGGAGGAGCTGCGACACGAGCTGAAAAGCACCGGCGTGGAGCTGGAGCCCGTCACCGCCGACCTGGCCAAGCCCGACGACGTGGTGCGCGTCATCGCGCGCGCGAACGAGCGGCAGGCGCATGCGGCGGTGCTCAACGCGGGCGTGACCCACTTCGGCGCGTTCCAGGAGCAGCGGTGGGAGGACTTCGAGTCCATGCTCTCCACCAACGTCACCAGCGTGGTGCGCATGACGACGGAGCTGCTCAAGCCCATGGAGCAGCGCAATGACGGCGGCGGCATCATGCTCGTGGCCAGCATGGCGGGGCTGCTGCCCGTGCCCTACCAGACCACCTATTCCGCAACGAAGGCCTTCCTGGTGCACTACGGCTGTGGCCTCTCCCACGAGCTGCGCGGTCGCCAGCTGTCCATCACCACCTACGCGCCGGGCGGCATCGACACCGAGATGACGTCGGGAGAGCGCTTCGCCAGGTTGCGCGCGTGGACCATGCCGGTGGAGACCGCGGCGCGGCTGGGACTGGACGCCTTCCGAAGGCGGGAGGAGCTGTACGTTCCCGGCGTGACCAACCGCATTGGCGCCGCGCTGGCCAAGGTGCTGCCCCGCCGCCTGGTCACTGCGCAGGTGGGCAGCGCGTACCGACGGGCCCTCGACGCCGCGCGCACCCGCGCTCACTGACAGACGTTGTCCTCGTTGGCGGCGGGAAAGCTGGAGAGGCTGCAGGTGTCGCCGCCGTCCACGACGGCACGCGTTCTCATGTCAATGCGCCACACGTCGGCTATGGTGTCTGCGCACGTCGACCCGGGAGCTCCATGCACGCATCCGCGCCGCATCCCGTCCTCCGCCACGCTGCCCTGCTCGGCGGCATCATCACCGTGCTGGAAGCCGGGTCCGGCTGTCCCACCACGTCCACCGAGCCCACGGAAGACGGCGCCACCACGTCGGTGTCCTCTTCGGCGGGGTCCTCCAGCAGCAGCTCCTCGGGAGCGGGCAGCACCAGCACCGCGGCAACGGGCACCAGCAGCTCCGGCGCGGGGTCATCCTCCGGCGCAGCGTCGACGTCGTCGAGCAGCGGGACCGGTCTGGCGGCGCCCGCGGTGCAGACGGTGACGCGCTACTTCCCGGACAACGCGCCCTGGTACCAGGATGTCACCAACGCGCCGGTGGCCGCCGACAGCGCGGACATCACGTCGTGGATGGTGGGCCATTCGCCGCCGCACGGCTGGGGCACGGAGGACATGCGGGTGGACTTCAGCATCGTGGCGGTGGAGGTGCCGGCGGGGACGACCAAGCGCACGCACGAGTCGGTGGAGGGCTACTTCTACACGCCGGACTGCGACACCGCGGCCATCCCGGTGACGCCCTATGGCGCGGTGGAGGAGACGTATGGCACGCCCACCGAGCTCAGCAGCCCGTTCAGCGGCTACAACTGCGGCGGCTTCGACGACGGCGCGGATTGTCACATGCTCTTCGTCGCGCGGAGCGAGAACCGCCTCTACGAGGTCTACCACGCCACCATCGACGACACCGACACGTTCCGGACCGGCTGCCTGGCCATCTGGGACACGCAGACGGTGAGCGCGGATGGCCGCGGCCAGCAGTGCACCAGCGCGGATGCGGCGGGCTTCCCCATCGCCCCGCTGCTGTTCACGCCCGAGGAGATTGCGGCGGGAGAAATCAACCACGCGCTCCGCTTCATCCTTCCCAACGACATGATCCGCCAACGTCGCTACGTGGCGCCGGCCACCCACGGCACCAACACCACGGGTCCCACCACGTCGGGGCCCTATGGCTTCCACATGCGGCTGCGCGCGGACTACCCCGTCGAGAACCTGGACCCCGCCGCGCAGGTGGTGGCGCGCGCGCTGCAGCGTTACGGCATGTACCTGGCTGACGGCGGGCGCATCACGCTCACCGCGCAGAGCGACGTGCTCAGCACCGTGAAATGGGCGGACGTGGGATTTGACCCGTTCTCGCTGGCGGCGCTGAGCGCCACGGACTTCGAGGTCATTGACCACGGCCCCACCACCGACGTGACGTACGACTGCCAGCGCACACCCATCACGCAGTGAGCCGCGCCACCAGGAAACCATCTTGACAGTCCGGTGCGTGCTGGCTCTCATGGTCCGCATGACGCCGCGGAATGCCCTCCGCTCCTGTGGCATCAGCGCCGCGCTGGTGACGCTGGCCCTCTCCGCGTGTCCCACCGCCGGTGAATATGCTTGCGAGGAAGCCGCCGACTGCGCCGCGGGATACGCGTGCGTGGACGCGCGGTGCCGTCAGACGTGCGCCGCGGGCGAGACGTGTCCCAGCGGCACCACGTGCAACGGTGAGGTCTGCGTGCCCGCCACGGTGGTCACCGAGGAGTCGTCCAGCGCGTCCTCCTCGTCGGGGACGGTGTCATCCTCGGCGTCAGGCGGCAGCGCGTCAGCCAACTCGAGCGCGGCTTCGGGCAGCGCCACCAGCTCGTCGTCATCCAGCGGCGCGGTGAGCACCTCCTCATCCGCGGGAGGGAGCACCACCACCAGCCGCAGTGACGGCGGAACGACCTCCTCCTCGGCGAGCGCGGCGAGCACCTCCACCGCGATGACGACCTCCACCAGCGCGAGCAGCAGCACCGCCGTGAGCACCGCGAGCAGCGCAACGTCCAGCGCATCCGTCTCCTCATCGTCCTCCAGCGCGTCGAGCTCCTCCAGCTCATCGAGTTCCTCCAGCTCGTCCAGCTCTTCCAGCACGTCCAGCTCGTCGAGCTCCAGCGGCGGGGCGTGCAACGTGCCCTCGGACTGCGAGGCTCCGCTCACCTGCGTGGACAACCAGTGCCTGACGTGCACGTCGCAGACCGCGGCCCAGGAGTCACACACCGACGTGAAGGCCACGCACGAAGACGCCGTCCACTGGTACCAGACGGAGGTCCGCGACGGGTGGGCGCCGCTGCGCCTCTTCGACGGCACCAACCTGCAACCGGGCCAGCGCGTCGTGCTCACGTCCGTGGCGGGTGTGAGCATTGCGCGCATCTATCCCAACGGCACCAACCAGCACGTGCCGCCACAACCCTGCCCCGAGGCCTGGCTGCTGCACTTCCGTCGTGGCGACGGCACCCTGGTGCAGGGTGTTCCCAGCGCGCTGGCGGACTACGTGAATGGCGTGGCGGTGCCGGAGGCTGACCTGGAAGCGCTCATCGGCTTCAGCGACGTGAGCTACTTCGACAACGAAGGCAACCGGTACACCACGGCCAACGACTCCACGGACGGTTGCGACTTCACCTTCGAGCTCCAGGTGGACGTCTGCCAGTGAGTTCCTGCGGGGGGAGCGCGCCGTCACTACAACACCCCTCACACCTTCCGAGGGAACCACCATGCCCAGAAGGACCATCCTCACCGAGAAGAACAGGGCGAAACGTGCGGTGAACCGTGCCGAGGAGTTGGGTCACCATCGCGGCGGGCGTCACAAGCGCAAGACCGGCGGGCAGGAGACGCACACGGTTCGACGTCGCGGCGAGTCACACCAGGCGGAAGCCGTCTCGCCCACCCGCAAGAACGTGCGTCCGGGACGGAAGGTGAGTGAAGCGGCGCCCGTGCGTCGTACCAAGGCGCCCGCGGCCCCACGCGCGGGTCGGGTGGGTGGGAAACCGCCGGGCCGACGCACCGGCGGGCGTCAGCTCAAGGGCTCCACGCGTCGGCTGGGTCGCAAGGGTTGACGTCGGGCACATGCGGTTCCCGTCGAGGATCCGCGGCCGCTGCGCGCCGTGTTGAGCGTGGGCGCGGACATCCCGGCGGCGGGATCAATCCAGCGAGAGGACCTTCCCGCCGGCCTTCTCGACGACCTTGGCGAGCTTCTCCTTGACCTCACCGCGCAGCGCCCGGTGCGCCAGCGCGAGCTTCTCGGCCACCAGCGCCACCTCGGTCCCGTCGGGCCGCTCGGTGGTCTGGAACTCCAGCACGGACGTGCCCAGCTTGGAGATGGTCATGACGATGCGGTCGCCCTGGACATCCAGGCGGCTCATCTCACCGAGCTTGCGACCCTGCAACGCACCTCGCACCTTGTCGACGATGTCCTTGGCCTTGATGCCCGCGAAGAATGCCTTCATCGGATGCTCCTGCCCCAACCTTGTCCGCCGCGGGCCGGTCACGCAAGCGCCGCTCCTGCTAGGGTGCGCCCATGGCGGAGTGGCGCGCTGAAATCACCGTGACGGCCGAGCTGGCGACGCAGCTCATCCGCAGCCAGTTTCCCGACGTGGAAGCGCGGCGCGTGACCTTGCTGGGTGCGGGTTGGGACAACACGGTGTTCCTGGTGGATGACACGTTGGTGTTCCGCTTTCCTCGTCGGGAGGTGGCGCTACCGGGGGTGCGTCGGGAGATGGCGGTGATGCCGCGCCTGGCGCCGCGTCTTCCGCTCCCGGTTCCCGCCCCGGTGCACCTGGGCACGCCGTGCGCGGAGTTCCCGTGGCCCTTCTTCGGCTGCGCGCTGGTGCGCGGTCGGGAATCCGCGGAGGCCGCCCTCTCCGACGATGCGCGCGCCGCCCTGGCCCGGCCGCTGGGCACGTTCCTGCGCGCGCTGCATGACGCGGACGTCCACCGGACCTTCCGTGACGACGTGCCCGTGGATCCCATGGGCCGTGCGGACATGGCAGCACGCGTACCCAAGACGGTTGCGCGACTGGTGGAGCTGCGCACGCTGGGTCTGTGGGATTCACCCGTGCCGCGGTTTCTCGACGGCGCGGCGCGCCTTCCGTCTCCAACCCCGCGCGCGCTGCTGCACGGCGACCTGCACTTCCGCCACCTCCTCGTCGACGAGGCCGGAGCGCTGAGCGGCATCATTGACTGGGGGGACCTGCACCAGGGTGACCCGGGCGTGGACCTGCAGCTCATGTGGAGCTTCCTCCCGTCGTCAGCGCGGAAGGATTTCCTGGCGGCATATGGTCCGGTCGAGGAGGCTTCCTTGGTGCGCGCGCGCGTGCTGGCGTTGTTCCTGGCCGCAACGTTGGCTGCGTATGGGCACCAGGAAGGCATGGAGGCGGTGAAACGGGAGGCGCTCTCCGGTCTTGCGCGCGCCTCGTCGGAGTGACCTACGGCGGTTCCCGTGGAAGTTGTCACGCCGCTGACCTCCGTCTGGCAGAGGGCGCCCGCTACTCCGAGGGAAAGCGGCACTTCATGCCGCAGTCCGAAAGGGTGCGGGCACCACTCCGATTCGTGAAATTGCGAACGCCCGCACCCGCGCCACGTCGGGGAACGTGCCGGCCCTTGCCACGAGAGCGAACGCCGCCGGCACTTTCGGACTGCGGCATGAAGTGCCGCTTTCGCTCGGACCAGCGGGCGCCCTCTGCCAGACGGAGGCCAAGCGGCGTGACAACTTCGGGAACAACTTCGTTTACATGTGGCGGAGCCCCGGTGAGCCCGGACTGCCCGAGCCAAAGCGGTAGTGCGGGCTTCTCCGCCCCATGGGATGGCGCGGCCGGCAATCTGGGAGCGCGGTCTGAAATACCGCCTTGGATCGAGGTGTTCGGTGAAGGAACTTCTGACCCGGTACCTAGCGGCGGCCCTGCTGGCCCAGCGCGTCGACGGTGACGGCCACCAGGAGCACCGCGCCGGTCACCATGAACTTGATGGAGGACTCCAGCGCCAGCAGATCCATGCCGTTGGAGATGGAGCCAATCACCAACGCGCCAAGCAAGGCCGACCACGCGCTGCCCTTGCCGCCGAACAGACTGGTCCCACCAATGACGGCGGAGGCAATGGCGTTCAGGAGCAGGTCCCCACTTCCGCTGGACTGGTTCACCGCCTGCAGGCGCGACGCGGCGAGCACACCACCCAGCGCGGCCAGCGTCGAGCAGAGCGCAAAGGCGGTGATGCGCACGCGGCTCACGGGGATGCCAGCGCGTCGTGCGGCCTCCGCGTTGCTGCCCACGGCAAGGATGTGTCGTCCCAGGCGGGTGCGCGTCACCATCCCATCCACCACCGCCATCATCCCGACGAGGATGACCACCGCCAGCGGGAATCCGCGGTCCGCCGTCAACACCGCGGTGGTTCCGCCAATCACCAGGATGAGCAGCACCGCGTGGACCGCCATGTTCCCGGTTGACGACGTGGCAAGGCCCGCGCGGGCCCGCTGCGCCTGGTGCCTGACACGCGCCGCCAGTTGCAACAGCACCACCACGCTGGCCGCAATCCACGCCGCGCCCGACGGCAGGAACGTGCCCGCGAGCCCGACGACGAAGGGATCCCGCAGATTCACGCTGCCCGTGCTCCCCAACACGAACAGGAGCGCGCCTTGCCAGGCCAGCAGTCCCGCCAACGTCACCACGAACGACGGCACCCGCAGCCGCGTGATCCACCAGCCCTGCAGCGTGCCAATGGTCGCCCCCAGCACCAGCGCGGCGCCGGCCGCCAGCGCTCCATTGACGCCGTGACGAACGTGCAGCACCGCCATGCACGCCGCGCACAGACCGCTCACCGCGCCCGCGGAGAGATCGATCTCGCCGAGCAGCAGCACGAGCACCATGCCAGTGGCCAGGGTTCCCGTCGCGGCGATCTGCAGGAGGAGATTCGTGAGGTTCAGCGGCGTGAGGAAGTTGGGATTGGCGAGCTGGAACACGGCCCCGATGACGCCAAGGCCCACCAGCACCGGCCAGGGCAACGACTGCAACGCCAGCGTGGCCCGCAGCTCCTTCATGCCCGCTCCGCCGCGCCGGTGATGGCCGCCACCACGTCCTCGCGGCTCACCGCGCGTGCATCCACGTCGGCAACCTTGCGGCCCAGCCGCAGCACCACGATGCGATCCGCCACCGCGAACACGTCGGCGAGGTTGTGGGAGATGATGAGGACCGCCAGTCCCCGCGCGCGAAGTCGACGCACCAGGTCCAACACCTGACCCGCCTGCGCCACCCCCAGTGCCGCGGTGGGCTCGTCGAGGATCACCAGGCGGGAGTTCCACATCACCGCGCGCGCCACGGCAATGCACTGGCGTTGACCGCCGGACAGCGAGGCCACCGGCGCGCGGAGGTCCGGGATGGTGACGGCGAGCTCGGCGAGCACCTCCCGCGCCTTCTGCTCCATCACCACCTCATCCAACATGCGCAGCGGTCGTCCCGCACCCGGCACCAGCAGCTCACGACCGAGAAACAGGTTGGCCACGACGTCGAGCGCGTCACACAGCGCGAGATCCTGGTACACCGTCTCGATGCCAAGCCGCGTGGCGTCGGGCGGAGCGCGCAGGTGCACCGGCTCGCCCTGCACCAGGAGCAGTCCCTCGTCGAGCGGATGGCTGCCGGCCATGCACTTGATGAGCGTGCTCTTCCCCGCACCGTTGTCGCCCACCAGCGCCAGCACCTCGCCGGAGCGCACCACGAGGTCCACGCCGGAGAGCGCCTGGATGGCCCCAAAACGCTTCCCCGCGCCGCGCAGCTCCAGCAGGGGGGTGCCGGTGTTGCTCACGGAGCAGTGATTCCCGCCTGCGCACACGCCGCGGCGTAGGTCCCGGTGCAGGTCTCCGCGGCCTTCCAGAAACCGTCCTTCACCACCGTGTCCTTCACGTTGGCCTTGGTGACGACGACCGGCGTGAGCAACCGGGACGGAATCTCCGCCTTCCCGTTGTTCACCTTGTTCGGAGTCATGGTGGCCGGGAGCGGTTTCCCCTGCGCCAACGTGTAGGCCATCTCCGCCGCGGCCTCCGCTTCCTGGCGGATCGCCTTGTACACGGTCATGTGCTGTTCCCCGACGAGAACACGCTGAATCGCCGCGAGCTCGGCGTCCTGGCCGGTGACCGGGGGAAGGGTCTTGAGGCCCGCGGCCTTCATCGCCGCAATCGCGCCGCCCGCGGTTCCGTCGTTGGCGGCGTAGACACCGTCGACCACGTTGTTCAGCGCGGTGAGGGCCTGCTGCATCTGGTCCTGCGCCTTGTCCGGGCTCCAATCCGGCGTGTCGTACTCCTTGGCGACGTTGACCTTGCCATCCAGCACGCTGTGCGCTCCGCGCTTGAAGAGCGTGGCGTTGTTGTCCGTGGGCGAGCCGTTGATCATGACCACGGTGGGATTGGCCTTGCCCGCCAGCGCCTCGAGGAGACTCTGGCCTTGCAGCCGCCCCACCTGCTCGTTGTCGAACGAGATGTACGCGGTGACGGCGTCGGTGCCGTTGATGAGGCGGTCATACGCGATGACGGGAACCCCACGGGAACGCGCCAGCTCCGCCACCGACGACGCCGCATCGGAGTCCACCGGGTCCAGCACCAGCACCTTGGCGCCGTTGGTGAGCGCGGCCTCCGCCTGCTGTCGTTGCGCCGCGGCGTCCTGGTTGGCGTTGGCGTAGATGAGCGTGGTGACGTCGTAGCCCAGCGCCTGGAGACGGCTCTTGAAGATGGGGAGGTCCTGGCTCTCGTAGCGCGCGGTCTTGGTCTCGGGCAGCAGGATGGCAATGCGTGGCGTGGCCGCCTTCTCCGCACCCTCCTGCTTGCACCCGCCCAGCAACGACATCGTCACCCACAGGAACGTGACCGTCCGGCGCATCATGGTGTTTCCCCTCTCATGCGTCGCGCGCAGGTTTCCGTCGCCATTCCCACGCGCGAGCGTCGTCTTCATGTGCGCCACCATCTAGCATGGGTTGGCACCTGCATCACCGGCTAGGATGACCTCATGCAGCGGGCCGCATCGCTTGATGACTTCCGGCGTGAGCCGCGGGGCCGTTACCTGGCCGGTCCCTCGTGGCTGCACTTCTGCGCGCACGCGGAGCTCTTCGGGGTGGTGCTGTGGTCCCGCCCGTCGGAGGAGGACATGCGGTCCCTGGTGCGCACGCTGCTCGTCGAGCTGGATCCCCGCGTGGCGCCGCACCGGTCCCTGGTGGATGCGAGTCGGCTGGAAGGCGTCGACGCCGGCGCGTTCTCTGCCTTGAGCGACTACGTGCATACGCACCGCGCGCCGCTCAGCAAGGCCGTCACCCGTCTGGCGCTGGTCCGTCCCAACGGGATGGAAGGTGCGCTGGTGGCGGGTTTCTTCCACGTGCTGGATGCGCCCTACCCCGTCAACGTCGTCGACAACGCGGAACGGGGTCTCACCTGGCTGGGCGAGCGTGATGCCGCGGCCCTGGCGCGGGAGCTGTCTGCGCTGCAGTCGGAGCTGAGCGGCGTGGACCCGCTGGTGGGGCAGCTGCGCGCGTGGATGGTGGCGCGCCTCGTCGACGCGGCGGTGGAGCGCGCCGCGGTGGACCTGGGTGTTTCCGAGCGGACGCTGCAACGTCGTCTGCAGACGGCGGGCACCACGTTCAACCAGGAGCTCACCGACGTGCGCATCCGGGAAGCGCAACGCCGCATGCTGGACAGCGACGCGCCGCTCACCAACATCTGTCTCGACGTGGGCTTTGGCTCGCTGCAGCACTTCAGCGCGGTGTTCCGTCGTGCGGTGGGAGAGGCGCCGAGCGTGTGGCGCTCCCGTCGGACGGGGAAGGGCTGATCACGCCACCGTGGCGACGGAAAGCGCGCTGTGATGGAACCCCAGTCGCGGGTCATCCAGCAGCCCGAAGTGGCGGGGGAAGAACTCCTGGATGGACGGGAAGGGAATGCGACGCACCAGCGTCAAATCCGGGTACCGATACACCCGCACCTCGTTGAGCCCGCGATGCGCCGAGAGCAGGTGCCGTCCGTCCGGGCTGAGCTGCAGGCCATAACTGCCGTCCAGCGCGCTCCAGCGCGTGGCGCGCAGCGCCTTGATGAGCACGTGCGTGTTCCCCGGCACATTCGCGCGACTGAAGCTCTCCACGACGTTGGACCAGCCGGTGCGCCAGTGCCGCACGGTGTCGACGAGGCCGGGGCGCTCATCCAGGAACTCCAGCCGGCTGAACGTCTCCAGGTCCACGCGGATCACCACGCCGCTGGCGCAGGCGTTGTAGAGAATGTGCTCGTTGGTCACCACCACGTCGGAAGTGAGCGCGCCGGGCAGGTCCTTGGGAATGGAGAGATGGCGCGTCACCGTGGCCGTCTCACCGTCGATCTCAAACAGGTAGTTCTTGAAGTGCGCAATGGTGTACTCCACGAACTCCTGGCCATTCTGCGGCGTGCAGCGCTGCGTGGGCGCGTAGAAGACGTCGCGCGTTGGATGCACGCCGAGGTGCCAGACGGTGGCCGGCAGTGACACCACGCGCGCGGTCCGCTTCTCCAGGTCAAAGATGCCCGCCTGGTTGGCGTAGCCGTGCCGGTCGTGGTCCATGGCGCCGTAGAAGAGGTACCGCCCCGACGGAGAACGCTTCAGCGCGTGGGGCAACGTCACGCCGTGCGCACCAAGCCTTTGCGGGTGTTCCAGGTTGTCGAGGTCAAAGAGGTAGAAATCCGGTCCCAGCACCGTGATGAACGTGCGCTCGCTCATCCACACCACGTGGGTCTGGCTGCTGTAGAAGACGTCCGGGGAGTGGAACCGCAGCGTCGAGAAACGGCGGACCTCCCGCAACGTGCGCGGGTCATAGAAGAGCAGCGTCTGGGAGAGATTCCCCAGGAAGCCCAACGTGCCCTGCTTGTTGATCTGCGTGGCGTGGCCGCCGGAGAAGCCGTCAAAGAAGCGCACGTTGATGTCGTAGCGGTCCGCGTCGGGGTCGCAGCGCAGTTGCGCCACGCCGCCAAACCCCTCGAAACCGTTGAGGCCATTGCCATCCAGCGCGATGAAGCAGTCGAACGTGGTCATTGACGCACCTCCGCGCTGGGCATGCTCACCGGACGCATGGCGGGGACGGGGTCGGGATCCTCGACGAGCGTGCGGATCTCCCGCGCCAACAAGCCCGCGCCGTACCCGTCGATGATGCGGTGATCAAACGTGCCGCACAGACGCAGCACCGGCCGGACCTCCAGCTTTCCGTCGACAACCCAGGGCCGGTCGCGAATCTCGGTGATGAGCAGCAGCATGGGACTGCGCGCCAACGGGATGAATGGCGCAAACGCGGTGTCGATGCCGAAGGTTCCGACGTTGGTGATGACCGCCGTCCCGAACGGGTCGCGCGGCATTCCCTGCGACGGGAGGTGCACGTGCAGCTCGTTGGTCAGCACGTCGGTGAGCTGAAGGACGGGGCGGGCCAGCCACCACGGCATCCGACGGAACATCCCGCGACTGCGCGCATACGTCTTGTCCGCACCGCTGCGAATGCCCGCTGCACCATCCTGCACCAACGTGGCGAGGTCCTTCAGGGAAAGCTGATCCGCCCCGTCGATGCGCGCGCCGGAGAGGTCCTTGCCTCCCTCCGAGGCCACCGAGACGAAGACATCCACACTCTCCCGTCGCTCCACCCGCCCCCAGAACCGCACCTTGGCGTTGAGCTCGGGATGACGCGCAAAGGCCTGGGCCACGGCGTGCGTCACCACGTGGGTGATGCTGAGCTGCACGCCCGTCTGGCGACGGAATCGCTGAATGAACGCCAGGGTCCTTGTGACGTCGACGTCCATGGATCCGTAGATGGTGGGATCGTTGGGCCGCCCCCACATGGCCGCGGCGATCTGTCGGAAGGATGAGATGTCCTGTGCCTGGGAGAACCGGGTGGTCATGTCGCCTCCTTGGAGAGGGCCGGCACCCTAGGAAGAGCGCAGCAGGGTCGCTTGCATTTCCGCGCCAACAGGTTGCGTCCGTGCGCCAGAACGCCGCTTCCGTCGACAACCCAACGGTCCGGCCATTACAGCATCACCATGCGAACCATTCCCTACGTGCTCCTGGACGTCTTCACCCCGCGGCCTCTCACTGGCAACCAGCTTGCGGTGTTCCTGGACGGCTCGACGCTCTCCACGGAGGAGATGCAGGCGCTGGCGCGCGAGACGAACCTCTCGGAGACCACGTTCATCATTCCGCCGGTGGGCGAGACCACGCGCGTGCGCATCTTCACCGTCGAGGAGGAGCTGCCGTTCGCGGGTCATCCCACGCTGGGCACCGCGTTCGTGCTGCGTGGCGAGCGCACGGAGGTGGCGCTGGAGTTGCAGGTGGGTCGCATCCCGGTGCGCTTCGAGTCGCGCAGCGAGGGGACCTACGGCGAGATGCGCCAGCGTGATCCCGTCTTTGGCACCATCCACGACGTCACGGAGATCTCCCGCGTCACCGGCATTCCCCTGCCGCACCTCCGCACCGACGTGCCGATCCAGACGGTTTCCACCGGCTTGCCCATGTGCGTGGTGCCGTTGACGTCGCTGGCGGCGCTGCAGGGGTTGCGGCTCAGCTGGGCGAGCGCACGCGCGTACCTGGAGAAGACGGATGCGCGGTTCTTCTACTTCGTCACGCGGGAGACGGTGAACGCCGACGCGCACCTGCAGGCGCGGCAGATCTTCTACAACGGTGAAGACCCCGCCACCGGCTCGGCGGCCGGCTGCACCGCGGCGTGGATGGTGCGGCACGACGTGGCTCCCTCAGGGCAGCGCGTGATGATCGACCAGGGCCTGGAAATGCGTCGTCCGAGCCGCATCCACGTGCGCGCCACGCTGAGCGGAGACGTCGTCACGGACGTTTACGTGGGGGGATTTGTCGTGGAAGTGGCGCGCGGGAGCTACACGCTTCCCTGACGGCGCAGCCGGTAGAGCACGTGACGACGGAGAGATACCCCTCGGGAAGGCGGGGATGGTCGAAGTCATCCGCCTCGCGCCGGGTCATGCCCAGCTTCTCCATCACGTGACGCGACTTCACGTTGCGCGGCACCGTCATGGACACGATCTCCTCCAACCCCAGCACCTGGAAAGCCGAAGCGGACCGCGGCGCGTGCTGCCTCGATGGCATAGCCGAGACCCTGGTGCGCCCGGGCGAGTCGCCAACCCACCTCCACGCACGGCGTGAAATGCGCTTCAAACGTGGGAACCAGCAGCCCCACGAACCCGACGAATGACGCACCGCCCTTGACCTGCACCGCCCACAATCCAAAGCCGCGCTGCGCGAACATCGCGCTGATGCGGTCCACCATCGCGTCGCTCTCCGCGTGGGACAGCGTCGCAGGGAAGTGCTCCCTCACCAGGGGGGCCGCGTTCATCTCCGCGAAGGGTGCGCGGTCGTCGTCACTCGTTCGCCGCGGTCTGGCAGGACTCCCGGGAGGATTGGCGGGACGTGGAGTTGGTGTTCTCGACGGCGCGCTCCTCGCTGGGAACCAATCCGCCCACGCTCACCGACGACCTGCTCACCGCGCAGCACAGGAGTCCGGAGGTGGACACGCTGGCGGCGCAGATCCACCGGCGGCTGGTGCGTTGGTGCCAGCGGCGCGGCCTCTTCAAGCAGAATGATGGCAACGTGCAGGAGCAGCTCGACGCGCTCGGGGCGTGCGGACGCGCTGCGCTGGCGCAGGGAACGCGCGAGCGGAGAGGCCCCGCCTAACACGCTGCCCTGGGCCGAGTTGCTGAGGCGTGTTTGGGGCATCGACGCGTTGAGGTGCCCACGCTGTGACGCCACCATGCGCGCCCTCACCGTCATCGAAGACGAGGAGCAGATCCGCCGCTACCTCGGCCACACCGGCGAGACCACCGTGCATGAACGCGCGCGTGGACCACCCGAGCTTGCAGCGTGAACCGCGCGTGGACCAGGTAGCCAGCACGCTGCCCGGGCATGCCCGTGCGCAACGGCAACGCGACGCCGAAGCTCAACCGCCGTGTGCGCCGCTCCTCCTCCACCACTGCCCTCGTGTGTCCAGCGGAGCCGCCCGCCAACACCCTCCAGAAGGGGCACAAGGGAGTGTGCCGGATTCTCACACCCTTTTGCTCTTCCTACCCGTCCCTCCCCTTCTGCTTGTCGAGACGCACCCTGAACCAGGGCTCCTTGGCTCCACACCCGTTACGGCGCTTCCTCGCTACTATGAGCCCCTCCGACTCCTGTTGCAGCGCCACCCCAAGGGCGGTTTCCAGGCCACCAGCGCCATGGGCTGCATCAGGTCTCCCGCGTTTCACGCTGCTGCTTGCGTGCGTGCTGTGCCCAATACCCCGGCGAGCGGACGGGTCTTCTCTTGTCGGTTCATCCAACCCGCCCCAGCGGCCTTCGCCGATTATGTGGCGGCTCAGCGCTCGCATCAAGCATTTCGAGGCCTGCTCAGGCTTCACTCGCGTTACGGCCCGCACACTTGCTCCCTGCACAAAAGGCAAGTTTGTCCCCGAGGCTCCGACAGGTTGGTCGCCCTTCCCATCACTCAGGTAGCTACAAAGGTGCACCGACACCTCCTTCGGCCGGACTCTCACCGGCTGCATCAATGTGCCTTTGCGCGGCACGCACAGAATCCAGTCTTATCAGATGTGGCCGGGCCGGCGCGGGGCATGCCAGTGCGTGACGACGTCAAATTGAGATGCATGCCACGTGACGGACCGGCCATGTCTGATAAGATCTGATTCTGTAGGGCTTTGCGCTGGGCGTGAGCGGGCAAGGCCCCGTAGCGGAAGCGGCCGGCCCGGCGCACGTGGGAATCCCAGAGCGAGCCCAGCTCCCCGCGCAGGGGCAAAGGGGCAAAGGCCGCACCGAAGTGCGTTCCCACGTCGAGCGGTGAGGTGCGGCCGGAGCCGAGCACGGAGACGCGCAGAGGAGTCAAGCACCGCGGACGAGCCATCCCATCCGTCGCCCAAAGGGAGCGGAAGGGATACTCATTGACACACCACCTCTGGAGACCAGAAGACCAGAATGGTTCTGATTCTGTCCGCATCATCTCAGGCGCTCGTTTACCGCCTCACGAATGCTCTCCCAGGCATCATCTTGGAGAGACTCCAGAATATCGCGTGGCGTCCTCGCATTCACGGCGACCGCGAGACGCACCCCTTCGTCGGCATCTTTCGCCAGCATTGCGAGAATGCCGGGCGGAGTTCGGCGCGTCCTCGCGACCTGTCCCCGCACCCTGCTATCGCCGTCCTTCGCAAGCAGCTCGAGAACCTTGTCTGGAACCGTCCGATTACAAGCCACCCAAAATCGCCACTCAGGCTCCAATAGCAACTCGAGCCAAACCTCTTCTGGTGCCGACTCAACAACGGTCCGCCTGTAATCATTTGGACTTTCGCTTTCCCTAAGTCGCTTGAATTCTGATGCGCTCTCAATCATCTCTCTAGAACCCGCTCGCGTCCAAGTCCGACCACGGAATATACAATCCAGTTGGCCCCTTGTGCTTGTGCTTGATGAAGTCACCGAACTGATCGGCGTCTGCAATCCAATGCAATCCGTCTCCCCTCTGCTCAAAGACCTTCCAAACGCTTTTGCCGTGCCCAGCGTTGTCTTTTGACCACCAAAGCGTCGACGATTTGTGGCGATAGAACTTCCCGAACCGGGAATGGCGCATTACGCGGTCCGTCCCCTCCCGGTAATCTGCCAGAGCCTGCGACCGCCTCCACCGCCACCTCCACCCCCACCTACGCTGCCTCCGCTTCCGCCGCCTCCCGCGCCGCCTC
>JBFMGU010000153.1:0-25922 GCA_040752415.1 Myxococcota bacterium | reverse complement strand
GATGTGCCGCGCCCGGTTTCGTCATAGGGCTGAGCGCGGCACCACGCCCCAGTGAGCCCGTGCCGCTCACTGTGCGGACTGCTCAAGCGTGGCGGCACATCGACACCTCCCACGCCGTGGGGAGGTCGGCCGCCACGACGAGAAATCGGTGCAGCGGAAAGGCGGCCGGGTGGGGGGCCATCTCGCCACCAACCCCGGGCCGCGCCGGTATTCCTCAGGTGCAGCCTTGCCTGACACGGATACCGACGGTCGCCCCATCGGCATCACGTGGGTCACGGCAGGCTGCGCACGTACTCCAGCTTCTCCAACCGCCCCCGTTCCCGCTTGCGCGCAATGCGCTGCTCCTCGTGCGGGCCACACACTTCACGGAAGTCGCACCACTGGCAGCCGCGTTCACGCGGGGCGGGCGGCAGGGACCCGGCGGCAATCGCCTCGTCGACGGCCTGCAGCACCTCCAGGCCCTGCATGCGCTGCAGCGGTCCCATGGGCACCGCCCGCTCGGAGAACGCGCCCGTCGTGGTGCAGAAATACAGGCGTGATTCACTGACCTCCTGCCCGGTCACCGCCTCCATGGCCATCCCGTAGATGACCGGCTGCAGCACCAGCCCCTCCCCGACGACAAGCCCGGGATTGGTCCGGTTGGCGCCCGTCTTGTAGTCCGTGACCCGCAGCTTCCCGGCGCGTTCCTCGACGAGGTCGACGATGCCGCGCACCAGCAGCCCACCGGGGAGCGTGGCCGGCGTGGCAATGCTGCGCGGGTCCTGCTCCTCGCCGCGTGGGACGCCAATGCCCAGCTCGAAGCGGATGGGCACCCAGCCACTGTCGTCCTGCGCCAGGCGCCACAGCCAGGTGCGCAGGTCGGTGCGCATGGCCTCCACGCCGTCGTTCCACACGCGCATGATCGCCGGGGCCAGGTCGTCGCCGTACTTGCGGGAGACCACCTCCAGGATGCCATCCAGCTTCGCCAACGCCAGGCTCAACGAGGACGGCTTCAGCGGCAGCTCCCCCAGGCGCTCCAGCTCACGCAGCGTCTCGGCCTGCACGCGGTGGAACATGCTGCCGCGCGTGAGCGGGTCCATCTGCTCGAGCGGAACGGCATCCTTGCGCGGCTCCAGCCCGTGAATGGCGGAGAGCAGGAACTGGTAGGGACACGACGCGTACTTCTGCAGCGCACTCACCGAGTAGGGACGCTGCGTGAGCCGGTGCGGCGTCAGCGCGGCCAGCGTGGCGGGCGTGTGGCCAATGAGCCCGTCGTGGGGCGACCAGCGGTCCTGCCACCGCGCCCACTGGCTGCGCAGCGACCGCGCGAGATGCGGATTGAGCTGCAACAGGTAGCGCGCGCGTCCATTGACGTTGGCGGTCCGCGAGTGCAGCAGCGGATACAACGTGGCCAGGTCGTGCTCCGCCTCGTCGATGGCGACGTCGGGCGAGGTGGGCGCGGGCCACGCCAGGCGGGCCCCGGACTCACGCGCGGCCTCCCGCTCCAGCTCCTCGTGACTGGGAATGCGACCGGTCACCGCACGCTGCACATCCAGCGCGTAGAACGAGGGCACGCGCGCCCGCGCCTCCGGCATCTGGATGCGTGAATAGGACAGGTACACCCGACGGGACGCCGCACCCGTCGCCAGGCGGAGCAGCAAGCGTTCCAGGTCGACCCGCGTTTCTTGCGTCTGCAGCAACGCGCTGGCCACAAGCTGGTTGAGCTCGGTGCGCGCCTGGTCGAGGAGCAGCGGGTCCTCGTGCGGCTTGCGGGGAAACACGCGCTCACACAGCCCGGGGATGAACACCACCTGGAACGTGCGCCCGCGCGCCTGCTCCGGCGTCCCCACGAACACGCGGCCAAAACGTCGCTCCGGCGGCTCATGCTCCAGGAGGGAGAGCTGCTCGGTGAGGACGGCCAGCACCTCGGTGAGCGTGACGGGACCAATGGCGCTCATCGGCTGCAGGTCGGCCAACGTGGCCAGCACGCGGTCGGGCTTGCGCAGCACCATGGGCGCGAGGCGTTGCAGCGCCGCAATCCACTCCCCCCACGTCCCGGTGCTGACGCCGCCGTGGAGCCCACGGGGCAGCGCGGAGAGCTCATCCATCAACGGCAACGCAAAGCGACGCAGGTGCCCCAGGTCCGCCAGGTCGCGTTGCAGGCGCGTGATCCGCGGCGACTCCCCGTCCTCCTTCTGCAGCTCACGCAGCCGGACGCGCAGCTCCGCTTCCAGACCGTCCAGGCGCCGCCGCCAGCGCTCCCGCCCACCCATCACCGCCGCCTCGACGAGCAGCTCCTCCCACCGCCACGGCGCGCGCAACGTCCCTTCCAACACCGGGGCATCTGGCGACGTCGACGGCGGCGGCGTGGCCGCAACGGGCGCGGTGGTGGTGAGATCAAACAGCGCCAGCTGCGCGGGGTCCACCTTCTTGCGCGACGCACGCGTCTTGCGCGCCGCCACCGCCGCGGGACCCAGCCGTTCATCCTGCGGACCGGGGTTCTCCGTCGTGGGTGGAGGCGGGGGCGGGGCGCCGTCCTCCTTGAGCGCGGGCACCTGGCCCAACGAGAGGTACTCCGCGAAACGCCGCGCGCTCAGTCCCTCCGCCGCACACGCCAGCACCGCCAGGAACGCCCGCCCCGACGGGTCCGGCCGACTGGTGCCCGGTGCGAAGTACGCGGGGATGGACGCGCGCCGCAACGCATTCTCGAGCAGACCGGTGTACGCCTGCGGGTCGCGCAGCAGGATCGCCACGTCGTCAAAATGCACACCGGCGCGCGCCTCGCCCAGGATGGCCCGCGCAATCTCCACGCACTCACGGCTCTCCCCGGGCGCGGAGAAGAACCGCACCGTCTCATCCGCGTCCGCTTCCGGCGGCGTCTCCTCGGAGAACAGGTGTTGCTGCAGCCGCGTGAGGGAGTTGGGCTGCAGCGTGGTGGTCTCGTCCACAACGCGCGCCCGCGCCATGGTTCCCAGCGCCTTGCGCGTCTCCTCGTCGCCCTGCGGCAGCGTGCAGCTCACCTCTCCCGCGCGCTCCACCAGCGCCGCCAGGAAGTCCTGCTCCGCGCCCCTGCGCACCGGCACGTCGACGAGGACCAGGGGCAATCCGTGCAACCACGCCGCGCCGCCCGCACGCACCACACCCGCCGCCGACTTCAACAACGCCGCCCGGTCCGCCACGCGCGCGTCGGTGAGCTGCGCCTCATAACCCACCAGCAGCTCCGCCAGGTCCGCGCCGGAGGGGCCCAGCCCGCGCAGCACCCGCGACGTGACGCCGCCGGCGCGCAGCTCATCCAGCGTCCGCGCCAGGGCCCGCGCAAACCCCGGGAACGTCGCCACGGGCCCGAAGTAGGACAGTCGTCCCGCTTGCCACGCCTCAAACGTGGCACGCGCCGCCACCGCCTCCGATCCCAACGCCGATGCGGCGGTCAGCCCCTGTCGCGCCAGCTCGGTGGCGGAGAGGTGCGCGGCCAGCTGCAGCAGCGTGAAGCGGTGGAGACCAAACGTTGCGCCCTTCCCGGCGGGCAGGATGCGGATGAAGTCGTTGACCGCTTCCCGCGTGGCCCCGACGACGAGAACCTCCTGGTCGGGGGGCAGACCGCGCAGCACCCGCGCCACGTGCTGCAGGCGCGCCAGGCCCGAGCTGGAGCGGAACGCGGACACCATGGCTCCGTCTTAGTGCATCCCATCACGCGGTGGCTATCGCCCGGTCACACGCGCACGGCGCGAGCAATCACAGCCACGCTGCTCACGTTGCCACCACGTGGCGGCTTGCGGGAATCCGGAGTGGAATCCAGGCCATTCCTCGTCGGGGGATCGCCGCGGGACCGCATTGTTGCGAGCCCGGATGGTGCCAGTTATCACAACCGTTGACAGCACGCCGACAACGTCGCAACCGCGTTTTCTCGTCGGAGGACGCGCCCAGAGGCGGAGGTGCCACGCATCCCCGCACGGCCTCCGTCCGCGCCAAGCAGCCGGTTGCATCCCAACACGCCGACGGGTGCGCGTGGAGGACACGGAGGCAGCCCATGGCACGCCACTCCAAGCAGCAGGCCAGCATTGCAGCGCAGATCCGCAAGCTGGAGGAAGACATCCAGAGGCTGAAGGCGGAGCTGCTCCACGGGCAGGGCGCCACGTCGAGGGAGCAGCGGGCCGCGCGCGTTCCCGACGAGACGGAGGAGCAGGACGCGTGGGCCCACCAGCACCTGCAGGAGCTGCGGCAATCAAGTTGTGAGGTGTGGTGGATCTGACAACGCGCAGACGCGTGGTGTTGCGCAGGGTCTTCCTTCACCCCTCGCCCTGCCGCCCGCGCGGAGTCACCCATGCCCAGACCTCTTCCCGCCCGTGTGGATGGCGCGGTGCGCCCGTGGCCAGCGCGCGTCGTGACCGTGGAGATGGAGTAACCGCCCGTGGTCTCCGTCCTTCCGTCGTTCAAGCGCCCCAGCACCCTGGTGCAGCTGCTGCAGCGCGCGCGGGCCTGGCTCTACCCGCCCTCCCGCGACGACGACGAGGGACTGCTGGGTCCCGAACAGCTGGCGCGCTGCGCCCGTGCGCTGGCGTACCACCACCTCTCCACCGCGCCCGCGGGCTGGTGGCGTCGCGCGTTCCTTCCCCGCCACCGCGCGGAGGCGCACGACCTGTTGAGCCAGACGCTGGCCATGCTGGAGCGCGTTGTGTCGTCCGGGATGGAGGTGCCACCCGCGGCGCAGCTGCTGTTGCGCAACGCCCCGGTTCTCCTGCAGCACCTGGAGCGTCTGGGCCCGGACCTGCGGGCGCTGCAGCGACGTTCCCTGCCGCTGGCAGAGGGTCGTCCACGGATCTGGGAGCTCTCCCGCAAGCTGGTGGCGCACACCGAGGCAGACCTGCGTGACGACGTGATCACGCTGTTTGTCAGCGAATACCAGCGGCACTGCACGCTGACCCACGCGGAGCTGCGCGCGCTCCCCACCACGCTGCGACTGGGGCTGTTGCACCACGCGGTGCGCACGGCGGGTCAGCTGCGTCGTCACGTGGAGCAGGCGTTGCTGGCGCACGCGTGGGCCACGCGGCTGGGGGACCGGGGCCGCGCCAATCCCCGCGACCTCACCGAGCTCACCAGCGACCCGCCACCGCTAACACCCGCCTTCGTCACCACGCTGCGCGCCCGCCTGCGCGAGCAGCCGGAGGGAAGGACGGTGGCGTTCTTCGTCGACAAGTGGCTGCAGGAAAGTGGCGTCGACGTCGACGCGATGGCCACGAAGTGTCGCGAAGCCCCCGGCGTGCACGCGCTGGCGCTGGGCAACGTCCTCAGCAGCCTGGACCGCCTGGCCACCACGGACTGGGACGCGTTCCTTGAGCAGCACCACGTCACGGACCGCTGGCTCCGTCGTGATCCCACGCAGCTCCTTGCACATCTCACGTCGGAGACGCGGGAGCAGTACCGCGCCGCGGTGGCCGAGATTTCCCGCGATGCACCCTGCGCGCAGGAGCAGGTGGCGCAGGCGGCCGTGGAACTGGCGCAACGGGCGTGGAGGGCGGACGGGGATCCTCGTCGTGGCCACGTGGGCTACTACCTCGTGGACGAGGGCCGGACGGAGCTGGAGGCGCACGTGGGATGCCGGCCGGCGTTCGCCCTGCGGGTGGCGCGCGCCGCGCAGCGACGTCCCCACCTCGCCCATCTCGGCGGAACGGCCGTCGTGGGTGGCATGCTCGGCGCTGGGATGTTCCTCGCGCTCGACCCGGGTGACGTCGGGCGCACCGCGTTGGCGCTGCTCCTCGCGGCCACGCCGGTGGTCACGCTGGCGTTCCGGCTGGTCGACCGGATGGCGCTGCGCGTGCTGTCGCGCCGCAGCGTGCCCGTCGTCGACTTCCGCGGCACGGCGCTCCCGGAGTCGTGTCGGACCGTGGTGGTGCTGCCCGCGCGATTCACCTCGGTTGACGACGTGCGACGCGCCGCCACCCAGGCGGAGGACCTCTTCATCGCCAACCGCGACGCACGCCTCCAGGTGGTCATCCTCAGCGGCTTCCCCGACGCGCAGACCCAGGCCCTCCCAGGCGACGGCGACATCCTGCTGGCCGCCACCCGCGCCGTCGAGGAGCGGAACACGCGGCACGGCGGGAGCGCCTTCCTGCTGCTGCACCGGTCTCGTCGGTGGGACGAGCTCCACGGTGTCTGGCGCGGCGACCAAGGCACGGAGCCCGGGCCCACGCTCGACGTCGCGCTGCACGGTGTCGACGCGGGCGCCTTCTCCACGGTGTTCGGAAACACTGCACCGCTCCGGCAGGCCCGCTACGCGGTCATGCTGGACGAGACCGCCCGGGTGCCGCCGGAAGGCCTGAAGCTGCTCATCGGCGCCATGGCCCACCCACTCAACCGGCCAATCCTCGACGCCACCGGTCGGGTCGTGAGGGGTCATGGCGTGCTGCAGCCGCGTCGCGTGCGCAGACCCGACGACGACGACGTGACGAACGGTGACCTGCACCGGTCCGCGGAGTTGCTCCGGAACCTGCGCGGTCACTCGGCGCTTGAGCACGTTGGCATCTACGACATTGCGGCCTTCCGGCACCTGCTCCCCCAACTCCGTGCCGCCAACGCCACCGAGGCGGGGCGACTGTTGCGCGTCGACACCTTCGACAAGCTGTCCATCGACGGGGAGGACACCACGCCGCAGCGTTTCCGCGGTCTGCTCCGGCCATGGCTGTTGGCAACCGCGGACCTCTCCTGGCTTCTCCTGCTCCTCTGCGGCTGGACGGTGTTCGACGCGCCCGGCTGGGCCTGGTCGCTGGTGGTGACGCTGGGTTCCGCGCTTCCGTGGCTCGCCCACTCGGCCACTCACGACGTCAACCGCCCCAAGGACGTGGCCCTTGGTTTCCTGCGTCACCTGATGCACCTGCCGCGACGCGCACTGGGGACGCTGCTGAGCGCCGCTTTCACCGCGCCAGCGACGTGGATGGCTTCCGGCGCGTGGTGCACCGCGTGGGGTAGCCTGGTTGCGGGCCTTGTGCTCATGCAGGCGGCGCTGTGGTCCAGCCTGGGCGTGGAGAACGCGGACATCCTCGCGCTGCTTTTGTCCGCCGCCCCGTTCGTCATGATGTGGCTGGGCGCCTCCAGCACCACTGCCACCACGTCACAACCCACGACGACGCCGCACCTGCTCTCCAGCGCGGAGCGCCATCGCGCTCGACGTTACGCGCTGATGCACTGGCACCACCTGGACCAGCTGTCCCGCGCCCATGTCCATGGTCTGGTGCCAGATGTCGTGATGGAGGACCCGCCGCGCGCGGGCAACACCACGTCCGCCCGGACGCTGGCCATGCAACTGCTGGCGGTGGCCTCGGCGCGCGACCTGGGGCTCATTGGCGTCGTGGAGATGGTGGAACGGCTGGAGCAGCTGCTGGGCACCATGTCGCGTCTCCCTCGCTACCGCGGCCACTTCCATGCGGAATACGACCTGCGCACGCTCCGCGTGGTGGCCCCGCCGCGCATCAGCACCGAGCAGAGCGGACAGCTCGCGGCGGCGCTGCTGGCGTTGCACCAGGCTTGCGTGGGGGTGACGGACACTCCGCTCGTCGACGAGAGATGGTGGGAAGCACTGGAGATCCCGCTCTCGCTCGCGGTGGATGACATGCGTCGTCTGGCGCTGTCGCCCCGGCTGGCCGGGCTGGCGCAAAGACGAGCGATGATCGAGGCGTCGCGGTTCGTGAGCGCGGCGCGCACCGTCGTGGCGGATGGAGAGGCCACCGCACACCCACTCGCCGCGCTCGACGACGTGGCGGAGAAGCTCCGGGTCGCGAACCAGGCGCTGCTGTCCAGTGGCTTCGAGGGAAGGCTGCGGGATGAAGCGTTCCGGTGGCTGCACTGGGCGCACGAGCAGGTGGAGCGTCGTCGGGAGGAGCTGCGTGCGTTGGGCTGGCGGGATGATGCGCCCATCTCGTCGTTGCGCGACGCGTGCCGCGTGGAAGGCATTGCCAGCTCCCTGCGCGACCGCCTCCATACCCTGGCCGGTCACGCCCGCCACCTGGCGCTGCGCATGGACTTCCAGCTCCTCTACGACGAGCACCGCAAGCTCCTCGCCACGGGATGGGAACGCAGCGCGTCACGCATGACGGAAGCCAGGCACGAGCGACTGGCCGCCACGGCGCGGATGGCGAGCTTCCTGGCGGTGGCGAAGGGCGATGTTCCCCTGGAGCACTGGACCGCCCTGTCCCGCGCGCAGAGTGTGACCCTGGAAGGCGCCGCGCTCCTCGCCGACGACGACCCCGCCGCGGATCACCTCCAGCCGTTCCTCCTCATGAAACCGTTCGCCGGCTCGTTGCTGGAGCGCTCATGCCGGGTGGTGTTGGCGCGTGAGGCCGCTGCTGCCGCGGTGCACCGGATGCCGTGGGGACGCGCGGCGTGTCGGGGCCGCGACGGAACGTGGGTGCGCCCGTGGGAGCCCGTGTCCGCGGACCTCCCGGCTCGCCTGATGGTTGCCCCGCACGTGAGCCTGGCGGCTCTCAACGTCGATCCTCGGGGGGCCATGCGGAATCTCATGTCGCTCGAGGCGGCGGGAGCGTTGGCGTCGCGCGGATTCCGCGAGGCCGTGGAGTATGACCCCGCCGACGCGGCCGCGCCGCCCGAGCCCGTGGCGGTCCATGATTCCGCGCACGTGGCGACGGGTCTGGTGGCGTTGGGCAACGCGCTGCTCGAGAACATCTGGCAACGTCGTTTCCACGCCGAGCCACGGGTGCGCGCCGCGGAATGCCTGTTGCGGGAGGACCTGCCGCGCGGTCCCGTCGTGGAGCCGATTCCCGCGCCGTCCTTCCAGGCGAACGAGGAGCCCGCGGCGGTGGAACGTGTCACCACCCAGCCCACGGCGGTCGTCGTCGGCGGACCGGCGTTCCGCGCGTTGCTCACGCAGAACGGCCACGGGGAGCTGAGCCACGGTGAGGTGCGCATCACGCGTCGGGCCGTATCCGGCGAAGCGTCGGGCATCCGGTGTTACGTGCGCCACCTCGACGCTGGACGCACCTGGTGCACCACCACGCCGGGCCCCGAAGCGCACCACGTTTCGTTCTCGCCGGAAGGCGCGGAGTACACGCGCTGCGTCCGTGGCGTCGAGAGCCGCACCAGCGTGGCGGTGATGGAACAGGACCACGCGGAGCTTCGGCGCATGGTCTTCACCAACCACTCCCGACGCTGCCGGACGCTGGAGCTGACCACCTACGTCGAGCTGGAGCTGTCCGACGGATTGCCCGCCTTCGCGCCCGTGGTGACGGAGTGGCTCCCGCGGCAGCGCACGCTGCTGGCCCGTCGTCGACTGGGTGAGGAGACGGTGTGGTGCGCGCAGGTCCTCGCCGCCAACGAGCCGCTCGCGGGCCCGGTGAGCTGCGAGACGGACCGCACCCGCCTGTTGCGCGGTGCAACCTCGGTGGAGCGCGCGCTCCAGCGCGGTGGTCCGCTCGACGACGGGGAAGGCGCTACCGGGAACCCCGTCCTGGCCATGCGCAGCGCGCTTACCCTGGTCGCGGGACGGAGCGTGACGGTGACGCTGACCACGCTTGTGGCGCGCACGCGGGAGCAGGTGCTGGCCCTGGCCGACCGTCACGCCGTGGTGTCGGGCACGGAGCGCGCGATGCAGCTGGTGAAAGCGTCCACCACGATGGAGCTCCAGCAGCTGGGCGTCTCCCGCGCGGAAGCCATCCGGCTCCAACGGCTCGCCCACCGCCTCCTGCGCAATGAGCTCGGCACCACTCCCACCACCGACGTCACCGAGCTGTTGTCCGCGCACGGCGTGGATGCGCAGCACCCGATCCTGCTCGCGCTCCTCGAGCGCTCGACGGGGATGCGCACGCTGGACGCGGTCTTGCGGGCACACCGGTATTGGCGCGCGCGGGCGTTGCCGGTGAACGTGGTGGTGCTTGTGGGCGCGGACGGGTCGGACCTCTTCGACGCAGTCGTCGACACGGCCACTGGCGCCGGACAATCGCAGCTGTTCGAGGAGCCCGGCGGCATCCATGTCCGTCGTCTCAACACGCTGACACCGGGAGAGGTGCGCGGCTTGCGCGCGGCCGCCAGCGTGCTGGTGGAATGTCACGGTCAGGAGCTGGACCCCGCCACGACGTCACTCACGCCGGAGCGCGCGCTCTCCACCGCGTCCGCGCGGGTACTCCCGCTGGCCCGCGCTCGTCGTCGGGTGCACTGACGGGGTTGGACTTCGGGAATCCGTCCAGCGGACCTCGACCTGGAGTGCGGCGGGCCCTCGCCGCTTTGGACAGCGCCGAGTGCGTCTTCAGCCGGCCGAACAGCTCATCGATGACGGACGCGGCAGCCGCGTCTCGCGGAGGGTGGACCCTGGACGTGTGGGCAAGCCGCGCGGCGCTGGCCAGGGCGGCGAGGGCCCGCCGCACTCCAGGTCGTGGTCCGCCGACGCAGCGTCTTACTCCGGTTCCCAGCTGGAGAGCACTTCCGTCATCCACGCGCTCTCCATGTCGGGTCGCGCGTAGGACACGCTGCGGGTGCGCCAGCTGCCATCCGGCCCGCACGACGTCACGCCGGCAATCCTGCGACCACACAGCAGCGGCCCGCCAGAATCACCGTGGTCGGCCAGCGCGTCCTCCGCGCGCACGTCCACCGCGGTCTCCGTGACGTCCACGATCACCTCCTTGCCGCTGCGCTTGCGCAAGGACGTCTTGCTGCTGCCCTTCCCGTGCGCGCCAAACCCCACCGCGCGACACACCCGCCCCGGATACGCCGCCTCGGAGCTCGCAATCGCCATCGGATTGACGTCGCCCACGGGCTCCAGCAGGCGCACCAGCGCCAGGTCGGGGGTGGTGCCGCAGGCCATGGGCTCGTAGTCGGGGTGCATCACCTGCTCCACCACCGCGTACGCCCGCATGTTCTCCAGCGCGCGACCGGGCCCCTGCGTGGCGCGTTCCGCGTCGGTGAGCGCGCGACCATGCCCGATGTAGAACGCGTCCAGCGGCTCGTCGACGCAGTGCGCGGCGGTCAGCACCACGTCGTGACGGATGAGCGTGCCGGTGCAGAACGAGCCCGACTCCGCCATCAGCAGCCCCACGGCCCGGTACGCCCGCGTGGTGCGCCCGCCCTGGAGGGCCGCCTCGTCCTCCGTGTCGTCGTCCAGCGTCGCGGTGACTTCCACGTTGTCGTCGTCCACCGGCCCCCCGCACGCGGTCAACACCATGCCCAACAGCAAACCCATTGCTCGATGCCATGCCATGAATGACTCCATTGCGCGGCCGCCCGCGGCGACCCGCGCGAAGATAGGTTCGCGGGGCACCCAGGCACGGAATGGGCCAATCACGAGAGGCTGGAAGGACGCGGAGTTGCGTTTTCGCGGGTGTCCGGAATTCAGACAGGGTGTCTGCGCGGACGACACACAGGTCGATTCACTCTGGTAGAGTTCCCCTGAAGCGGTGCTGCTGTTACTGCGGTTCCCCAATGAGTGGGGGTGCGGCAAGACCCCGACTACCAGGCCTCAATGGAGGTATGGCGCACAGTGCAATCAGGGCATGGCGTATTCGTGACCTTCGTGCCTTGGATCCAAACCATGTCTGCGTTCCCGCCGTAGTCAACGGGCTGCCATCGCAGGATTGGGTAGACGTCCTCACCAGGAGACGCCGCAATCGACACCGGGCTGGACCAACGACTACTGGAGAAGCTTCGAGTCGACATGACGATCTCGCCATTCTGGGGCCGGTCGTTAGGCGCGGCACAGTTCGTGCTGTTTGTCCAAACAACAAGCACTCGCTGACTGGTCGCGGTCACGGAGGGATAGCACTGGTCGAGGGTTCCGGACGCAATGGGCGCCGCATCCAATGCCCACTGGTTGGATGTCATGACCGCTGCGTGAATCCTCGGCCCGTTGGCGGTATTCTCCCTCCACACAGCGTAGATCCTAGCAATGGTCGGATCCGCCGCCACGGAAAAATGACGCTGGTCCGACGTGCTGGCCGCAATCTGAGTCCACGCAGTCCACCCACCGAAAGGCTTGTAGTAGGACCACAGTATCTGCTGCGCGCTCCCCATGTAGCCGTACGCAAAGACATGAAGGATTCCGTCCGACGTGGTGATGATGCTCGGGCGACTCCGGTTGTTGGAACTGGGTCGAACGATGGTAGGGGACCCCCAAGTTTGCCCGCCATTGGTGGATGCCACAAATCGCGTCTGAGGCACATTGTTCACTTGGCTCTGCCACACGACGTAAACGTTTTCAGCCCTGGCATGGATTGTGGGATGCTCCTGCCAGAGAGACTCGCCAGCATAGCCTGAGTAATCAACAATCTTGATTGTCTGCTGCCATGTTGCGCCATGGTCCAACGAGCGGGTGTACATTATCTCTCGCTCGTTGCCATTGTTGGCTGCGTCATTTCCGTACCACACCACGTGGACCCTGTCTGAACCATCAACGGCAATTGCAGGCACGCGCTGCGTGTAGGGGCCGACGGTGTCAATGGGAGCGCCCGACACGGTCCACGACGAGCCGTCATCGTCGGACTTTGCGACGTAGATCCGATAGACTTGGTTAGCGTCCTTCTTTCTGTAGGCAACAAACAGATTCCCGAGGCTATCTCGCGCGACCTTTCGTTGGTCGGGGAACCCGGTCCCTTGCTCATCTTCTGTATTGTCCACAGTCACATTCGCGACCCCGACGCTTGGCGCAGCGGTTGCCACCAAGAACACCGCAGCCGTCAACCGTCTCCCGCCGGCCATCTGCCCCATCATCGCCACCACCTCCCTGCGTTGGTTTGGGGGACACAACACAGTTGTAGGCCCAGCTATTCCTGGGAGCCGTGAGGAGTTCGAGGTGGATCAGGGCAGGGTCCGTCCGACGCGACGGCGTCTAATCCAAACTTGAACGAACTTGCTTGACCTGGCCCCGCCGTGCCCGGTGGTTGCTGCAGGCGGACGCGCCGACGGCTTTGCGCCCCATCGCCGCATCGCCAGACGTTACAGGAAGATCTGACTCGCTCGTCACCGAAGCCGGCCTTGACCTACATGAAGCGGGCGCTGCAAGAGGAAGTGTGTTGTCTGGGGCACCCAGGAGCCGCCGTCAGATTGGGAACGCTCGTACTCGAAACGAAGCCGACCTATTCGAAGTCGATTTCGAACACGTACGACGGAATGACCGTGTCATCCCCGAAGTGCAGGATGTGGGCGTAGACGGTCTCACCCGCGCCGATGCTGTAGGTCAGCGCAGAGCATCCGTAGAGCCCCCCGGGGATGGGCAAGCCACCGTCGTCGTCGCTCTCCAAGCGCGTGCCTGCCGCGTTGAAGACGTTCAGGTACGTGTCGTGCGTGCAGACGTTGTAACCGCCCGCGAACACCTCCAGGTTCACCACCACCGGGTCCAGACCCGGATTGGCCAGGGCAAACGCGTCCTCGTCGCCCAAGGGCGAGATGGACCCGCTGATCAGCACGTCGGCGGAGAACGGTCCCTGGGCAGCGGTGCTCAGGAAGTCGTTGCCGAGGGTGGCCTGCGTGCCCACGCTGACGGCGCCGTCGTCGTTGGGCTCCACCTCCGCCGTGGTGGCGACGCACACGCTGTTGATGCAAGCGTTCGTGTCACACCGGTCCGCCGCGCCGGTCGGGTCGCAAGCCTCGCCCAGGGCGCGGATGGGCCGCTCCGTCACGGTCAACGTGAACGCTCCCTGAGCCTCAGCACTGCCCGCCGAGACAATGATGGCCAGTGTTCCCTGGGGCGCGTTGAGGAATTGAGCCACCTCAGTCTGGTTGTTGCCGAACGCATCCGTCTCAGCGCACGCACGCTCGGAGCCTGGATCCACGCAGGTTTCGCGAATGCTGACGGAGTGGTCGGTGTTGCTGACCAACGTGGAAAGCACATCCACGTTGGCGCCAGTCACCGTGTACGCATACACCACGTCTCCACCGCCGTTCGGGCCGCAGGTATTTGGAGTCATGTTCACGGCGTTGGTGCTGTCACCGTTCACCGGCGTGTCGATTGTGGCCGCCAGCGCCGCGGTACACGCGTCAGCCAGCAACAGGGCGAGGTCCTGACAGGTGGTGCCATCGTTGCCATCCGGCAGACAGGACGAATTGCCGCCGCAACGATTCGCGATCCCCTGCGGGTCGCACTCGGCGCCTACCCCCAAAACCGGGCGCTCAGCGACGCTTACGCTAAACGGACCTATGCTATTGGCGCTGTAGGCCGACACAATCACCGTCACCGTGGCAGCCTCGGTGAGATCAAGCACGGTGACCGTTTCGGACTCCGCCGGCCCGATCTCGTTGTCCACGCACGCGCGCTCCGTGCCGCGATCACCGCAAGTGGTGCGAACGCTGACACCGTGGTCGTCGTCGCTGACCACGGTGACCAGGAGGTCCACGGATGCGCCAACCACCGTGTACGAATAGATGACATCCGGTCCACCGGCCAGACCACAGGTGTCAGTCACGTCCAACCCGTTCACGGTGGTGCCCGACGCGGCCCCGCCAACAATCGCCTCGGGGCTCGCACACACCGCAGCAAGAACCGTCGCGCGTTCCTGGCAGGTGTTCACATTGTTTTGATCCAGCGCGCAGAGGTGACCAGCGACGCAGACGTCGTGGCCGTTGGGGTCACACGGCTCCGTTGCACCACGCGTCGGGATCGGGTTGACCTTCACGTTCGCGGTGTTGCTCCGGAGGTTGCCGTTGTCGATGAACGTCAAATCCACGTTATCCAACGCGCCCAGGTCGTTGAACGGACCCAGGTCTCCGCGCAGGTCAATGAACGTGGTGAAACCGGTGGCCGCCGGCAACGCAAATTGCTCGACCGGACCGTAGTCCGTGAAGCCGGCGGTGAGGATCACGTCGGCTCCGAGCAGGTCCCGGAAGTGGATCTCGTAGCCCAGGATGTCGGCGTCGGGGTCGGACCCGGTCCAGAAGAACCGCAGGCTGTCCGCCGTGCCGTCCTGGTCGCTGTCCACGGAGAACACGTCCACCGCGTCCAGCGTGGGCGGCGTGAGCAGCTCACAGATGAAGTTGCCGCCACCCTGGTCCGCGCAGATGGTCCCGGTGGCGCAGCGCGCGGCCTGGTCCAGCGGGTCGCACGCCTGTCCCTCATCCACCACCAGCACCTCCGAGACCGTGACGGTGAAGGTGCCGTGGTACTGGGCGGACCACGGCGACACCACGACGTTCAGCTCCGTGCCCGGCGCCACGTCGGTCAGCGTCACCGTCTCGCTGTCTCCGGTGAAGCCCAGGTCGGTGCAGGACGTCTCGGTGCCCTCGTCGGTGCAGGTGTCGCGCACGCTCAACACCAGGTCGCCCGTGCTGTCCAGCGTGATGGTCACGTCGGTGACCTGGGTGGCGTTGCTGACGAAACGGAAGATGCTGTCGGTGCCGCCCGCCGCGGAGTCGCAGCTGACGTCGGTGATGTCCTGGGCGGTGGCGGTGTTGCCCTGGGCGGGCGTGTCCAGTGCCAGCAGGGTGGGTGCCTGGCAGACGTCATTGAGCACGCTGGTGGCGGACTCACAGGTGTAGGCGCTGGCATCCGCGTTGGGCGCGCACAGCAGGTCATTCAGGCAGAAGGTGCGTCCGGTGGGATCGCAGGTCTCGTGGCGGTCCGCCACCGGGATGGCGCTGAAGGGCACGGTCAGCGCGTTGCTGCGCAGCGCCGCCTCATCCACCAGCGTCAGGGTCACCTGGGTCACCTCCGCCTGGTTCAGCACGGCATCGAACCCGCCGACGTCCTGCAGCACGTCGGTGAAGGAGGTCTGGCCGTTGGCGCCCGCCAGCGCAAAGGTGAAGGTGCTCCCCAGCGTGGTGGTGGTGCCGTCACCGTTGTCCAGCACCAGCGCCACCGGCTGGCCGCCCGCGTTCTTGAACACCACCTCGAAGGCGTTCACGTCGCCCTGCGGGTCGGTGCCGCTGAAGATGAAGCGCGTGCTCTCGAACGGAGAAGCCTGGTCCAGGTCCACCGTGTACGCCTCGGCCGCGGTCAGTACCGGCAGGCCGTCCGTGCACAGGTAGTCCCCGTCGGCGGCGCTGAACTCACACACCCCCGCCGCGCACCGGTCCTGCACGCCCGTCGGGTCGCAGGGGTCGCCATTGGCCACCAGCGCGCGCTCGGTCACCGTGAGCGAGAACGCGCCCGCGGCGTTCTCACCCGGATCAAACAGCGAGGACACCACCACCGTCACGGTGCTGTTGGCCGGCACGTTGAGCACCTCCACGGCGCCGGTGCCGAAGAAGTTGTCGTCGCAGGCGCGCTCGCTGAGAACATCCGCGCAGTCGGTGCGCACGGACACCACCACGAATCCCTGGCTGTCCACCGCAGCCAGCACGTCCGCGTCCGCCGCGCCCACCGTGTAGGTGAAGAGCGTGTCGGCGGTGCCGTCAAGGAAGTCGCAGCCGTTGGTGGTGGTGCTGTTGGCACCGGTGAGGTCGCCGTCGGCGGACACGCCCTGGGTCACCGGTGTGGCCGAGGTGCACGCGAGCTCCAGGAGCTCCTGGTCACTGAGACAGACGGGGCCGTTGCCCACGTCCACGCACTGCGTTCCCGCAACGCAAACGTTGTCGAGACCGGTGGGATCGCAGGGCTGGCCCGGGTCGACCACCGGGAACACCGCCACCACCGCGTTCACCACGTTGCTGCGCAGCCCGGTGGCATCCAGCAGGACCACGTCGACGTTGTGCACCATCTCCGGGTTCAGCACCGCGTCAAAGCCCAGGTCCGACACCAGGTCGGTGAAGGTGGCCTGGCCCTCGACCCCCTCCAGCGCAAACGGCCCCACCACCGCACCCACCGGCACCGGGCCCGCCACCGGGTCACGCACATAGAGCACCACCGGGAAGCCCGCCTCGTCGCGGAAGAACAGCTCGTAGCCGATCACGTCGGCGTTGACGTCGGAGCCACTCACCACCACGTGGTAGAACTCCACGGCCGGGTCGGAGTCGTTGTTGATGGTCGACACGCTGGCCGCGGTGAGCTCCGGGGCAACGGGGGTGGCGCAGATGAAGCCGCCGAGCCCGTCATCCTGGCAGAGCAGACCATTCTGGCAACGGCTCAGCTCGCCGGTGGGGTCGCACTCGCCGCGCTCGCCGATGACGGGGCGCTCCGTGATGGTGAGCGTGAAGGGACCCGCGTCGCCGGCGGTGAACGCGGAGACCACCACCGTCAGCGTGGTGCCCTGCAGCTGCTCCAGGGCCACCGTCGTCTCATCCTGGTTGAACGTGGCGTCGGTACAGGCCACCTCGGAGATGGCGGCGCCGCAGCTCTTGCGGATGCTCACCCCCAGGTCCGCCGACGTGGCCACCGTGGCAATCACGTCCGCCAGGGGGCTGGTCACGCTGTACGTGTAGTACGCGTCGGCGCCGTTGCCGCCCTGGAAGGCCACCTGGCAGGAGGGCGCCGCGCTGTCCACGCCACCGCTGAGATCGCCGTCGACGGGAGCAGCGTAGGTCTGGGCCCCCGCGCACGCCGCGGTGATGAAGTCCTCGCAGAAGCCAACGTTGCAGATCAGGTCCGCCGCACACCGGCTGGTGGCGCCCGTCTCGTCGCAGGCACCACCCACGTCGGAGATGGGGAACTGGTCGATGGTGCTGTCGCGCACCACGTTGCTGCGCAGGCCGCCCTGGTCCAACAGCGCAATGTCCAGCTGGGTGATCTGCGCCTGGTCCACGATGTCCGCGAAGAAGCCAAAGCCCGCCGGGTTGTTCTCGTCGGCGAAGAAGGCGTGCTCGACGGTGATGTCGGTGAACGCCGGCAGGCCGGTGGCGTCGGGCAGGCCCAGCAGCACGGGGTTGGGGAGCGGCAGCGGACCAAAGCCGTCGTCGTAGAACAGCAGCACCGGGTTGCCGTCCACGTCCAGGAAGGTGGCTTCCAGGCCCGCCACGTCGGCGTCGGCGTCCAGGCCGCTCACCGTGAAGATGAGGCTCTCGAACGTGCCCTCCTGCGTGGTGTCCACCGCGGTCACCGAGGCGGCGCTCAGCAACGGCGCGTTGCCCTCCTCCACCGGCGGAGCGGCGTGGCAGCGGGCCTCCCCGTCGGGATCCTCGGTGCAGGTCAGACCCTCGTCGCAGCGGTTGGCGCGCTCGGACGGGTCGCACAGCGTGTTGTCACCCACGATGGGGCGCTCCCGGATGTCCAGCGCGAACGCGCCCTCCTCACCGGGCCGCACCGCGAACACCACGAAGGTGAGGTCGTTGCCAACCACCAGGTCGGTGACCACCACCTCCTCCGCGCCACCCGCACCGCTGACGTCGGAGCAGGCGCGCTCGGTCACCGCGTCCTCGCACTGGCGCAGCGCGGCCACGCCCTGGTCGGTGGCGGAGGTCAGGCGGGCAATCACGTCCACGTTGGCGCCGCTCACCGTGTAGCCCAGCAGTGCGTCGCCGCCGTTGGGGAAGGGCTGGCAGGAGACCGCGTGCAGGTCCCGGCCACCCACGGTGGTGCCGTTGTTGGTGCCGGCGGTGGCGGTGGTCAGGCTGCCGCACGCGGCGGTGATGTCATTGAGCGGGCTGTCGCAGATGAAGGAGCCGTTGATGTCGGTGCACAGCAATCCCTCGTCGCACACCGCGGTGGCGTCATCCCAGTCACACGCGTCGCCCGGACCCAGCCGACGACGCTCCGTGGCGGTGAGCACGAACGGCCCGCCGTCGTCAAACGTGAAGGCGCCCACGAAGATGTAGAACGTGGTGTTCTCCGGCAGGCCCACGATGAATGCCTCGGTCCCGCCGTCGCCCGCCTGGTCCCAGCACACCGCGTCGGGCTCGGTGGCGTTGCACGCGGTGCGCATGAAGATGCCCTGGTCGGTGGCCGAGCGGAGGGTCAGGGTCAGGTCCACCGGGTAGGCCGGGGTGGTGTAGGCGTAGACCACGTCGGGGCCACCGCCGCCGCCGGGGACCGCGGTCTGGCAGGCGCCGTCGGCGAACACCTCGGAATCCAGGGTGGTGCCCACGTTGTCGCCGAGCGTGAGGGCCGCCGGCGCGGCGCAGATGCCCACCCCGCCCGACGAGCTGGAGCTGCTGGAGCTGCTGCTGGCGGTGCCGCTGCTGCTGGTGCCCACGTCGCCGCTGGAGGAGGAGGTGCTGCCGGAGGAGATGACCCCGCTGGAGGAGCTGCTGCTCGACGACGAGCTGCTCGAAGAGCTGCTTGAGGTGCTACCGGTCTGGCTGGTGCTGGTGCCACCACTGGAGCTGCTGCTGGAGCTGCTGGAGCTGGTGCTGGTGGTCTCCCCGGGGCCGGCATCCTGCTCGCCGGGCTGGGGGGCACAAGCGTCGGGGCAACCGGACACCGCCAACACCGCCGCCAGCGTCATCCACGACAACACGTTCCGTTTCATTCCATCCTCCCTTGAGCGTGGACGGGGCCACGCGAGGGCCGCGCGGGTACCAAGGCGTTTGTGGGGCGTCAATCGCTCGGGCTGCAGCCACCGCCCGCCGCCACCGCGTGTTTTGGGAATCCCGGTCGGCCATGCCCGAGCGTGAGCGCAGCGTTACATCGTCCCTGGCCCGCCCGACGCCCCGCACCACCGGCACAGCGCGGGAGCCACGACGAGATCCACCGGCCCGCCAAGACGCCGACCCCGCGTTCGGGTGTCTGGCGCAGGGGAATGCCATGCCGCGCCTCCGTCCCATTGTTGTTGCCGTGTTCCTGCTGGGCGTTCCCACCGCCGTGCATGCCGCGCCCACCGCCGCGGCGCGCGCGCACAAGGAGCGGGCGGATGGCCTGGCCAAACGTGACGTGCGCGCCGCGGAGCGCGCCTACCAGGACGCGGTGAAGGCCGACCCGACGTACTTCGAGGCCTTCATGGGCCTGGGGCAGATGCAGTTTGCGCAGGGCCGGTACGCGGACGCGGCGGCCAGCTTCAAGGAGGCGCGTGCGGTGAACCCCCGCTCGGAAAGCGCGCTGTACAACCTGGCCTACGCGCTGCGGAAGGCCGGCCGCCACGTGGAGGCGATGGAACACTATCGACTCTATGTGGAGCGAAAGCCCAACGACCCCGACGGCTTCTACGGCCTGGCGGAAGCCGAGCAGGCCGCGGGATTCGGCAAGGAGGCGGCGGCGCACTATCGACGCTACGTGGCGTTGGAGAAGCGCGCCTCGGAGAAGGCGTGGGTGGAACGGGCGCGGGAGCGGGCGCAGGCGCTGGAGCGGGAGTTCGCGGCGGTGCCGTCGCTGGAGGATGCCTTGGAGAAGCGCAACGCGCCCGCCCCGGCGGAGGAGGCGGATGAGGATGACGGGGAGGTGTACGCGCGTCCGGCCACGCCGCCTCCACCGCCACCCGACGACAAGGCCCGCAGCGCCGCCTTCCGCCTGGCGCTGGACGAGGGCGACACGCACCTGGCGCGCGGTGCCTACGCCGCGGCGCATGCGGCCTACCACAGCGCGCTGGCCGCCGACCCGACGAGTGTGGAGGTGCATCACCGCCTGGGCGTGGCCTACGCGATGGCGGGCGACACCAAGGGCGCGGCACTGGCGTTTGCGCGTGCGCAGCAGCTGCTGGAGCACCCGGAGGACACCACGGAGGTGGACCTCTCCCCGCCGCCGGTGACGTCGTCACGGTGGCTGCCGCCGCTGACCGCTCCCGCGGCCCCCAGGCCGGCCACGGAGGACCCCACGCAGGTCCTCAGCGCGGCGAACCAGGCCTACAACAAGGGCGTCACGAAGCTCCGGGAGAAGGACTACACGGGCGCGCTCAAGGAGTTTGACCTGGTCCTGCAGCTCAAGCCGGATCACACGCTCTGTCACGTGGCGCGTGGCACCGCGCTGGTGGCGTTGCAACGTCCGCAGGACGCGGTGGTCTCCTACCAGCAGGCCCTCCGCCACGACCCCTCCCTCTCCGCGCCCCTGTTCGGCATGGCCGAGGCCTACCGCGCCATGGGCGACCGCGACCGCGCCCGCGACCACTACGCGCGCTACCTGGGCTCCCAGGGCGCGGACAAGGACAACGCCATCGCCCTCCGCGCCGCGCGCTACTACGCCGACCTCTCGCAGCAGCCGTGAAGCACGGAAGGCATGGGACACGTTTCCGTCGGGAGCGGCTCCCAACGTTGTCGCAGCCTCGGACAGAGACGGGCACCGCCGGCGGAGACGCCGCAATTAGGCGTCACCACGAACGTCGGCGAAGGGGTCCGTCCTCCGTCAGCGTAGACGCGACCCATCCCCCAACCAAGCCACGCCCCCGCCTCCGCCGGCGCGGTCCGTCCGTCGTCATCCCTGCTCTCCGTCATGCGGTCCCGGCGCCGCCCACGCCAACCCGGGCCACCGCGCGGGGGCTCATGTGATGGCGGATGTAAGTTGGCTCGTTACACTAAAAATCGTTGCGGCTCCCACCACTGGCGGCCTCGCACCCAACGCCACGGGAGAGGGAATTCACGTGAAGCACATCAAGATCCGCTTTGCCACGGCCAAGGAGTTCCTGGACGCCTATTGGGGACTGCTGGCCAATGGTGGCGTCAGCGTCCGGGACGACCACGGCCTTCGCGAGGGCGAATCCGTGACCCTGGACATCACGCTGGAATCCACGGGAACCCACCAACGCCTGCGTGGCCAGGTTGCGCGGTGCACCCTGCAGGACGACAAACCCGTGGAAGCGGTGGTGGCGTTCTATCCCGGTGAGCCGCACGAGGTGTTGCTCTCCGCGGCATGGGCGGAGCTGGAGAGCCGGCCGCCCCGTCGACACGCGCGCCTGCCCGTGGACAGCACGGTGAGCATCCGGCTCTTGAACGGCAGCGCCGAGACCACCGGCCGCCTCATGGACGTGAGCGCCTCCGGCATGTGCATCCGCACCGAGGAGGCCGAGGAGGAGCTCCCGCTCAGCGGCGGAGAGAAGGTCATGGTGGTCACCGAGCTGGGCACCGCCCACGGCGTGGTGCGCTGGCGCAAACCCGCGGAGCTGGGCGTGGAATTCGACGGCACGCCCTTCCCGGAAGGCCTGGTCTTCCCCTCCAGCAACAGCTGACCTTCGTCCCGCTTAGGGTTCGTGCGCGCGCGCCGCTGGGGACGCCCCGCACCGCGACAGCGCCCCGCCAGGAACACCCCGGTCATCAGCCCACGCTGCACCTGGACGCCCTGCGCCGCCACCGGAGGACAAAGCACCGTGGGCCGCGGCGCGGAGGTGAGCGGCTCCGCCAGCACGTGGTAGCAGCCCGGCTCCAGCGTCACCGGGTGCTCGCCGCCCCGCGCCGGGTAGGGCACCTGCACCTCGCGTCCACCGGGAAGGAACGTGTCCCCGCGCTGCTGGGGGCAACGCACGCGCGTCAGGCGGTAGCGCACCGCGCCCACGTCGTCACCGCCCTGGAGCTCCAGGTTGAGCCAGACCCCGGTGCGCGCGGTGCCCTCGTGGGAGGCCAGCCCGGGTGTGCACGCCGCCAGCCAGGTCCCCGCCAGCGCCGCCACCATCCACCAGGGGTCCATCCGTCGTCCCACCGGGCACGCGGAGCTCAGCGCGCCGCCGTTGTCGCGTGGGACACCTGACCGCCCAGCTGCGGGTCCTCGCGCACCATCTGCTCGAATTCCCGTCGCGCGTGGAAGAGGCGGGTGCGCACCGTGGCGGGCGGAATGCCCAGCACCGCGCCAATCTCCGGGCTCTCCATGCCCTGCAGCTCCGCCAGCATGAACACGCTGCGACGCTTGGGACTGAGCCGCTCGGTGAGCCGGTGCACCGCCTGGCGGTTCACCTTCATCTGCAGCACCTCGTCGGGGCCGGGCGGGCCTTCCACCTCCGGCGCGCCGGCCAGACCCTCCAGCTCCAGCGCTTCCTCGGTCCTGCGCCAGAAGCGACGCTTGCGCCGGTAGCCCAGCGCCACGTTGATGGCCAGCCGCGTGAGCCACGTGGAGAAACGGCTGCGACCCTCGAAGCGCCCGATGGAGCGGTGCACCTCCAGGAACACGCTCTGCACCACGTCGTCGAGGTCCGCGGGGTTGTGCACCATGGGGAACACAATGCCCTGCACCCAGGTGTAGTAGCGGCTGAAGAGCTCGTGGAACGCCGCGGCGTCGCCCTTCTGGCAGCGCGCCACGCATTGCTCCACGGGGAAGCACGCCTCCGGTGGGGACGTGCGCGTACGCGACGTCACCGCAACGTCCGGCAACGCCGGCATGACGTCCCAGCCTGGCACCTGCGCGTCCATCAGCCCGCTCCTTGAGAACGTGTGTCTCTCCCCCGCAGTGGGGTTTAACGACGGGGCGTCCAGCTCCGCATTCCCCGTCCTCACCGCCGTCGTGGGAGGTTACTGTCGTGCTTCGGCCAGATCCTTCAACCGTTGGCGCGCCGCCTCGAGGACCCGCGCCTCCAGCAAGCGGGTGCCTTCACGGGACAGCTTCAGTCGTCGTCCCACCTGGGCCAGCGTCTCCGGCGTGTTGGAGAGCAGGCGCTGCCGGACAATCACCTGCAGGCGCGGGTCGCCCAGCTCACGGCACGCTTCCCACACCTCCTTCACCACGCGTCCCTGCTCCTGGCGCTCCATGGCGTGGCGCTCGGGCGTGACCTCGTCGGGGCTGCTCACGGTTTCGCTGAGCGTGCGTTCCCCGTCGGCCTCCACCGGCGTCTCCAGGGAGAGCGTCCGGGTGCGCGGGATGTGACGTTTGCCGTCCTCCCCGGGCACCGACTCCACGCCGGCCATGAACGGGTTGGTCTCCCGTCGCTGGTGCTCGATGAAGCGCTGCACCTTGGAACGGATCCAGTAGACCGCGTAGGTGCAGAACCTCACGTTGCGCGTGGGATCAAACGTCTCCGCGGCGCGCAGCAGGCCCATGGCTCCCTCCTGCACCAGGTCCTCGTAGCGCACCCCGGTCCGCCGGTACGCCTGCACCACCATGTGGATCAGGCCGTAGTTGTCCATCACCAGCTTGTCCCTGGCCTTCAGGACCTCGTCCTTCTCCTTCATCACGTCCTCTCCTGGGGATCCCGGCCTCGCGGCCGAACAGCGCACTGCGCGACAAGACGCAGCCACCGCGGGCCCGGGGTCCTCTGGTTCCGGAGCGCGCCACGCTCACTGCTCTTCGTGGACGCGGTCCTTGGGGGCGCGCCGCGCCGGGGGCACCTTCCCGACGGAGGGAGGGGGCCCCACCGACGTGGGCGCAGGGTCCTCCCGGGCAGGCGCGCGGCCCGCACGGGATGACGTTGGTCATGGGCAGTGGATGGCTTCCGCCATCAGGTGGGCCGTCCGCCGCTCGGCGGGGAGGGCATCCGCGGTGATCCGCGCGCGCCGCCCAGGCCCTCTGGTTTTGATAGCGAGGTCGTACCTTCTCCGCCAGCCGGGCGTTCGCCTTCCCTGCTCACCGCTCCTGCCGCTCCGACGGGCGTGGCGTGATCACCACCACCACGGGAGCGCCCGCTTCATTCCGCGCGGAGAGCACGCGCTGTTCCTTCGTCACTTGGACGGGCTCACGCGGGAGCAGCACGTGCGCGGTGCATTGTCCGTCGGGGCCGCAGATCCGCACCACCTGCGCGGGTGGCGCATGGCAGGCGGAGAGGACCAGGAGCAGTCCGACGCCACGCGAGGCGGGAGGGAGCATCATGGTGTGATTCTCCGGACCCACGCGTCACGACGGACCACGCGGCTTCCATGACACCGAACGGCCCCCGGGAGCGCGGCGGGCGGACGGAGGGAGACCGCGTGCCCGCGGCCCCCGCTCCGATGTCAACCCTAAGCTCGGCGAAGCTCACACCGGGCTGCCCTCGGTGGCTCCCCCGTCGCCACGGCGGGCCATGAAGCCCTGCGGCGCGGCCTTGCGCAGGCGGTTGGCCAGGTCCCCGCGCAGCTGCGCGCCCGGCTTGGCGGCCACCATCAGGCCAATGCCCGCGCCCAGCAGCAGGCCCGCGCTGAACAGGCCCACGCCGGGCATGACCTTGTCCATGGTGGTCCGACGTGACTCCACGCCCAAGAGGCTCAGCAACACGTCGCGGTCCAGGTTCTTGATGTCCTTGATGTTCATGTCTTCTCCTGAGGGTGGATGTTCGTGGCCGCCTCGTGCTGCTTCACGTGGTGGGCGTGCCGCCGTTGGGACTCCGGGCAGACTGCTCCCGGTTCTGGGAGGCGCCTGCGGCCTCCTGCTGCGTGTTGATCTCGAGAGCCATGGTGCGGACGCGGTCCAGGAGGACGGGGACGGCCACCAGCTTGATGCCCAGGCCCACCAGGCGCGCGCTGAAGCGCGTGATGAGCCCGCCGCCCAGCACGAATCCCACGCCCGCCGCCAGCGCCAGCGTTCCCAGCGGGTTGCGCTCCACGCGCCCACGCAGGTCCACCCGACGGGAAACGAGCCCCGCGGTGCGCAACAGCTGCTCGACCAGCGTGGTGGCGGTGCCCAGGATCTGGCGGGCCTGCGCGGCCAGCGAGGTTTCCGGTGACGGGGTGAAGCTGGGCTCACTGCGGGTGACCATGCGGTCCTCCTGACAAGGGGTCACGCGTCAGCGCGCCACGCGTCCCATGACAAAGCCGATGAGGAGCGCTCCCATCACCGCGGGAACCGGCCGCTGCCGCGCCAGGGCCACCGTTCCCGCGCGGGCGGCGCGCAACGTGCGCACCAGGCGGCTGATGTGGGGCGCGGCCCGTTGCTGCAGCACGCGGGCGCGTTGGGAGAGGGGAAGGGGAATCAGGTCCATGAGGAATCCATGGGCAGGGCTGCGCCCGACGTCACCGGGCCGCGGTGGCGACGAGGACCTGCGCCATCATGAGAGGGGATTCCCGGCTCCGCGTGACCAGGGGAGAAGGGGTCCCGCGGAGCCGGGTGGTTGTGGGGATGATAACGTCGCGCACCGCCCCCGCCACGGACCGGCGCGCGGTGGATCCGTGGGTGGCGCACCCAGGTCCGCGCACCGTGAAGCGCGGGTGCGTGTGGCAACGGCCTCTCCCTCTCCCTCTCCCTCTCCCTCTCCCTCTCCCTCTCCCCACGTGATCCGCATCAACGCATGGAGGCACCCGTTGGTGTCACCGGCGGCCAAGGCCGCAGCTGGAAAAACACCAAGCCCTGCCCTCGCAGACCACTTTCACGACGTCATCGTCGGCAGGGCTCT
>JBFMGU010000152.1:0-25928 GCA_040752415.1 Myxococcota bacterium | reverse complement strand
GCCTGGAACAAGGGTCTCCTCCGCCTCGCGGCCGGGTGACCGGGGTTTCCGGTTCAATCGCCGCCAGATATTCCGAGACACCCTCTCCAGGGCGCCGCTGCTTCCGCTCACCCGCTTCGTGACTCCCTGTGGGGATTCCCCGACACCGCTTGACTTCCTTTTCTCAACGGGCGCCACGTTCTAGGGTCCCCCGCCATGCAAAAGCCCACCTTCCCCGCGCCCGCGGAGAACGCACGCACGGCGCTCATCACCGGCGGTGGTCGCGGGATTGGCCGCGCATGTGCACTGCAGTTGGCGCGGGCGGGCTGCCGCGTGGCGGTGCTCGCGCGTTCCCTGGACGAGGTGGACGAGGTTGCCTCCATCATCCACGAGGGCGGCGGCAAGGCCCTCTCCGCGGTCTGCGACGTCACCAACGAGGACTCCATCACCGCCGCCGTCGAGGCGTGCACGCGGCGGCTGGGGCCCGTGGACATCCTGGTGAACAACGCGGGACAGGCGCACAGCGTGCCGCTGCTCAAGATGTCCGTCGAGGACTGGCAGCGCATGATCAACGTGAACCTCACCGGCACGTTCCTGGTGACGCGCGCGGTGCTGCCTTCCATGGTGGAGCGCGGGTTCGGGCGCGTCATCAACATTGCGTCCACCGCCGGGCTCACCGGATACCGCTACACCACGCACTATTGCGCCTCCAAGCACGGTGTCGTCGGGCTGACCCGGGCGCTGGCGCTGGAGGTGGCCAGCAAGGGCGTCACGGTGAACGCGGTGTGTCCCGGTTGGGTGGAGACGGAGATGCTGCAGGACACCGTGCGCAACATCAGCAAGAAGACCGGCCGGGGTGAGGAGAACGCGCGGGAGACGTTGCTGGCGGACATTCCCACGCACCGCTTCGTGAAGCCGGAGGCGGTGGCGGCCATGGTGGCCTACGTGGCCAGCGACGACGCACGCGACCTCACCGGCACCACCCTCACCATCGACGGCGGACAGCTCGCGGGCTGAACCAGGAGGGACACGTTCCATGCGCCACAGGATGATCAACCCCACGGAGCTCCCGGTTCCCAAGGGCTATTCCCACGGCGTCATCTCGGAGGGCGGCGGCAAGGTGCTGTGCATCTCCGGTCAGATTGGTTGGGACGGCACCGGAAAGATGGTGGGCGACGACGTGGCCACCCAGTTCCGCCAGGCGCTCAAGAACGTGGGCAGCGTGCTCAAGAACGCGGGCGGCACCCCGGACTGCATCCTGCGGATGACCATCTACGTCACCGACAAGAACGAGTACCTCAAGCAGATCGAAGCCATTGGCGGCGCGTATCGCACGTTCGTGGGCAAGCACGTCCCGGCCATGACCCTCGTCGTGGTGCGCGACCTCCTCGAGCCAGGCGCCAAGGTGGAGGTGGAGGTCACCGCCATGGTGCCCGAGAAGGGCGGCGTGGGTGAGTTCCAGCGCCATGGGCAGGGCGGGGTGATGCCGGACAGCGGCATTCGTCGGGGGCCGCCGCCGGGACGGCCGGGTGGCGGAAGGGTTTGAGCGCAGGCAATCCGCGCTCCTTCAGTGCACCTCCGACCTGGGCCACTGCTCCACGGTGACGACGAGCGGGAAGCCCTCGCGAGCGATGGACCGCTGGACGCGCTCCCACAGCTCCCGCGCCTCTGCCTCCGTCGGGAATGACCTGACGGCGGCTCTGCCGCGCGAGTGGACTCCCAGGGTGAGGCTGGCTGCGGTGACGTGCGAGAAGCCGCATTCCTCCATCAGCAGACGAATCACGAAGTCCATCGTTGTCACGTCGTCATTGTGGAGCACGACGTCGAAGCGCGGTGCCTGCGGCGCTCTCCCGCGTGGCCGGGTCGCCTGACCGTATCCCCGCGCCACCATCACTCCGCCGGCCTGGGACTCCGGTCGGGTGGCGAAGGCCTGCGCCACGTGGGCCAGCCCGGCTTCACGCTTTCCCTCGTGGACGGCGACCACCCAGGCCTCGCGCAGGATGAGCGGCAGGACATCATCGTAGCGGACGTCGGAGGGCGGGTCGCGGACCGTGGACATTCCCGCCACGAGCTCCTTCAAGTCCTCGCGCAGCGACTCCACGTCCGTGTTCCTCCTCGTCAGGATCGCGACGAAGCGCTGATCCTCGAGCAGCACCTGGAGGAAGACCGCCTCGGTGGTGCGGGCGTGATGGAGCTTCATGCGTCGCTCGTGGGCCAGCAGCAACTGGATGTCCACTTCGGGGCTGAACACCGGCGGATGGCTCACGCGAAAGAACGCGACGAAGGTGTGCCACAGCTTGAGCCACCATGGTCGCGTGTCCACCTCGCCCGAGGCCGGGCGACGGGATGTTGCGCTGGCCGACGTCTGGGGAGCCGCCACGGCGTGAGATGGTCCCTCGACTCCGTGAGTTGTGCCAACCCGGTGCGCACCACGTACGCGGTGGACGGCGTCGTCCGGTTGCCAGGAACCGTGGGGATCTGGAGCGGGAGATTGGAGCGCGGACCAGACGTCAGTGAGGCTGGAAGACCTCGTCCAACGTGCGTGCCGTGACCGCACGGGCGAGCCAGAGATCGAGCAACGTTGCGTCACGACATGCGAGAACGCGCGCCCGCATCTCCTCGGACGGGCCCAGTCCGCGGGCCTCCAGCACCTTGAGCACGGCGCCGGAAAGAGCCTCCGCGCGCCCCTCCTCACGCCCCCGCTGCCTTCCCCGCTGCTCGCCTTGGTGGAGCCACTTCTCCTCGAGGTCGCTGAGCTCTCCAAGCTGTCCCTGCCGCATCAGTTCCTCCAGCGCGGCCCGACACGCCGCATTCACGGACCTCAAGATGAGTCCATCATAGAAAAGCCGTTGCTGCTCTTCCATGACCGTGAAGCGGGGAGCACGGCCACCGCCGCCGACAACACGTTGTCCGGATGCGGTGCTCGAGTGCTTCGTCGTCAGAAGATGCCGGGGATGGCGGCCCAGCGGACCTTCTTCTTGTACTCGCGGTAGGCCGGGTCGCGGCTCAGGTGGCGCTCCTCCGTCCAGCCACGCAGCCCGTAGATGATGTTCCAGATGATCAGTGGCAGCAGGTTATGACCGCCCGCGCAGTACGGCAGGTACTCCATCCACCACGCAAAGTTCTTGCACGCGTAAGCCGGGTGTCGAATCCATGCGTAGGGGCCACGGGTGATGATGCCGCGGTTGGTCAGGTTGGAGAACGTGGGGCCGAACGCCAGCGTGGCCCACACGTAGATGGTGAATGCCGCCAGCGTGAGGATCTTGAAAACCCCCAACACGTACGGGTCGGTGATGATTTGCCAGCCCGCATTACGACCAAGTGGGAAATACGTACCGCTGACGTCGTTGAACGGTGGATAGCACATCAGCGCCACCATCCAGCCGAAGCCGGTGGGCTCCACGCTCTTGGTCTTGTTGCCCAGCCACCGGCTCTCCGCCGCGTAGCCTGTCAGCGCCCAGATGCAGTCCACGAAGAAGAGCAGTTGGTAGTAGAAATCCGTGTGCCAGTCGAAGTCACGTCGCGACCAGCCTAGGACGTTGATGGACTGCAAGAACCCCTGGAACGTTGGCAAGAGCTGCGGGACGGTTTCTTTCAGATAATTGAGCCACGCATCCACGCCTCCCGCGTTCAGGCTGGCGAGCAGGTCATTGGTGGGGAGCGCCACGCCCTTGTTCCGGAACCACATGTCCTTGATGCGGACCGCATGCTCCGCCATGAAGATGGTCATCAACGGCGTAAAGAACGCCTTGACGCCCAGCGAAAGCACCGTGATGCGCATGCGCCGGTTGCTCCAAATGTGGCGCGGCCAGCGGCATCCCTCGAAGATCCAGTAGAACACGCCGCGGAAGAGCAGCAGGTAGTGCACCGCGCCGTCGGTGAGGTCCATCCGCACCCCGCCAAACCTCCGACGCGTCACGATCACATAGGGCAGCCCGAGGAAGAACCACAGCGCAAAGCCAAAGTTGTAGAACTGGCGCCAACCGACGGCCCCGGCCGGATTGAACTGCGGGCGCAGGTAGTACGGGTGGTTGTTGTAGACGAAGTACAGCACGCCCATGACGGAGAGCACGGCGGAGTAACGCCAGAACGCGCGCTCCCACTCACTGTGCTTCCCGCCGCTGGCCTCATGGTCCAGGGGCTTGCGTGGCTTTCGGGAGACGCCGTGTGCTGACACGCTGACGCTGCGCTTTTTCTTTCCGGCCATTTCCACTCACTCCACGCCGTGCACCGTGACCCGGAGCAAAGGCGCGCGAACCCTACCGTGGGGAGGGACGGTGAACCACGCCCGCCTCGCCTTTTCAAGCCCATTTCCGACCCGGGGACGCACGTGGGCATTCTTTGCGCCGAGCGCGGCCGGGGACATTGCCCGTGCGCCGGGTCGCGCTAGGCTGTGGCTCGTGCGCCCGTCCTTCCGACGCCTCAGGCCCTGGCATTCCCTCACCGCGTGCACGCTCGTCTGGGCCCTCGTCTCGACGCCAAGCGCCGCCGTCTCCGCCTCCGCTCGACTCCCGCGCACCCGCCAGGTGGTCCAGGGCATGAGCGCCAGCTACGCGGGTGAGGTCTCGCGCGCGGTGGTGCTGCGTGGCGGCCTGCTTGCGCTGATGCGCCTGGCGCCGGGGACCTCGTTCAAGGAGGAGCCGCCGGGCACCGTCACGGTGAGTGCGCACGGGCGGAAGCTCACCATCCACGTCGGGGAGATGCTCACCGACAGCGAGGTGGCGGCCGCGCTCGAGGGGGCCGAGGAGCTCGCCGCGCCCAAGCTCTCCCGCGTGGAGATCGACGACGCCGTGGCCGCCGCGGTGGTCAACGCCCTGGGCGACCGGCACAGCGCGTACCTCAAGCCCGCCTTCGTGCAGCGCCTGGGCTACTCCGAGGGTGAGCTGCTCGGTGACCCCGGCGTGGACTTCACCCTCGACGGCGAGCGCATGATCGTGCGGACCGTGGCGCCGGGGAGCAGCGCGGCGTCGGCGGGATTGGCGCCGGGGCTGGTGCTGCGTCGGGTGGACAGCCACAACGTCGACGGACTGTGCCTGGGGGAGCTGGGCGCGCTGCTGCTCGGGCAGGCGGGGAGCGCCATCTCGCTCGTCGTGGAGAAGCCCGAGGGCGGGGAGCTCAGCACGGTGGCGTTGCGTCGGGATCCGCCCTACGCGCTGCACCCGCAGATCCGCCGCCTGGGCGACGTGCTGCACGTGGTGCCCGGTCCGCTCCTCGGCGGGGCCACGCCGGCGGTGCGGGAGGCGCTCCAGCGTGAGAAGGGCGTGCGCGGTGCCATCCTGGACCTGCGTGGCAACGGCGGCGGTCAGGTGGCCGACGCCATGGAGCTGGCCGACCTGTTCATTCCTCGTGGCGCCACCGCCGTCGTGTCCGGTCGCCCCGACCGTCCGGCGCAGCGCTTCGACGCCAAGCCGGGGGATCCGGGCGAAGGCATGCCGCTCGCCGTGATCCTGGATGGACGCACCGCCAGCTCCAGTGAGCTGTTGGCCCTCGTGCTGCGCGAGCGACTCAACACCCCGCTGTGGGGCAGCCCCAGCTACGGCAAGGGGAGCGTGCAGAAGCTCCTTCCCATTGAAGGCGGCGGCTACCTGAAGATCACCAGCGCGCATTTCACCACCGCCAAGGGCACCGGCGTGGGCTCCGGAATCCAGCCCGACCACCCCCTGGAACCGGGCACCTATCCCCGTCGCGGCCAGGAGGGTTCCCTGCAGAACGACGCCTGGTTGCAGGCCGCGTATAACGCGCTGGTTGGCGCCAAGGCTGGCTCTGGGGATGGCGCGGCCAAAACCGGCCCCTGAGATGGTTGCGTGCATTGGAGGGGCTTCCAGGGGCCTCTGGCGCGAAAAAATCGCGTAGGAGAAATACCTACAACAACAAGCTGATGCCGACGGCGATACCTCTTCCGGCCCCGCGGAGGGCCTGGGAGGCGGTCGATGGAACGGCAGTGGATCCGGGCTCTGGGCGCCCTTCTGTGGTTGAGCAGCGCGTGCGCCAACAACTACGCGGGCGACGAGGACACCGCGACGTCATGTGTCACGGACGCGGACTGCACGACGACGGAGCACTGCGAGGATGGCCTGTGCGCCTCCGAGTGCGTCAACAACGACGGCTGCCCGGCGGGCTCGGAATGCGTGCGCGGTGCATGCATTCCCGGCACGGTGTGCAGCTCCTCCAACGACTGCGCGGAAGGTGAGCACTGCGCGGCGGGCGTGTGTCGCCCCAGCTGCGCCACCCACAACGACTGCACGACGGGACAGCACTGCGCCGACGGGACCTGCGCGCCAGGCACCCCCTGCGCCTCCGACGAGAACTGCCCCAGCGGGGAAGTGTGCGTGTCCGGAGTGTGCGTCGCCGGGTGCCGTGATGACGCGGACTGCACCGACGGAAGGGTCTGCGTTTCCGGCGCGTGCGCCGATTGCACCGACGACGGGCAGTGCGCGGACGGGCTGGTGTGTCGCGACGGAAACTGCCAGGTGGAGTGTCAAGAGAACGGTGACTGCGCCAATGGCCAGGTGTGTCGCGACGGGAGCTGTGAGAGCTGTGCTTCCGACGGGGAGTGCGGCGCCGGGAAAGCGTGCGTGGATGGCGCGTGCCAGGACATCCCTTCCTGCTCCGCGGACTCGGACTGCGCCGCGAATGCACACTGCGCCGACGGCCGCTGCGTCGACAACCCGTCCTGCAGTGTCAACACCGACTGCCCGGCCACACAGGCCTGCGTGAACGGCACCTGCACCCGCAACAACACCTGCGACGACAACGGCGACTGCACTCCGCAGCAGACCTGCGTGAACGGCGTCTGCACGTTCAACCCCACCTGCTCGAGCGCGGAAGACTGCGCGCCCAACCAGGGCTGCCAGGGTGGTTACTGCGTCGCCAACCCCTCCTGCGACGACAACGCCGACTGCCCCGCCACCCAGTCCTGCGTGTCCGGCACCTGCACGCGCAACGGCGGCTGCACCGACAACTCCGACTGCGCCCTCTCCCAGACCTGCGTCGCGGGCGTGTGTCACAACAACCCGGCGTGCACGGTGGATGCGGATTGTCCGTCGGACAAGAGCTGTGTCTCCGGGGTCTGCTCGCGCAACCCGCCCTGCGCGTTTGACGCGGACTGCTCGGCCAGTGAGAGCTGCGTGGATGGCGTGTGTCGTCGGAATCCGTCCTGCACGGAGGACAGCCAGTGCCCGGCCGCGCAGTCCTGCGTGAACGGCGTGTGCACGGACAACGGCGCGTGCCAGGACCACGGTGATTGCCCCGCCTCCCAGTTCTGCCAGGGCGGCGTGTGCACCCAGGGCCCGCAGTGCACCAGCGACACCCAGTGCACGACGAGCGAGCGCTGTGTGGCCGGTCGCTGTGAGCCCAATCCCGCGTGCAGCACCGACGCGGAATGCCCCCGCGAGCAGCACTGCGAGGCCGGCACCTGCGCGCGCAATGATACCTGCACCACGTCGGCGGATTGTCCGTTGGACCAGGCGTGCCTCTCCGGCGTGTGTGTGCAGGTGCAGGATTGTCGCGACGATCTCGGGTGCCAGGATGGCACGCTGTGCAACGGTTTCGAGCTGTGCGACGTGCTCGCCGGTGGCATCTGTCTTCCCGGCGTGGCGCCGCTCGTCGATGACCAGGTTGGCTGCACGGATGACGTGTGCGACCCCGCCACCGGCACGGTGACGCATAACCCGGTCAGCGCCCGCTGCGACGACGGGAACGTGTGCTCCCTGGACACCTGCGACGTCATCCTGGACTGCATCCACGACGCGGACCCCACCGCGGTACCGGCCCAGCTCGGCGGTGGTGATTGCCACAAGGAGGTCTGTCAGGGCCTCGCGGTGGTCAGCGCGGTGGATGACGCCGACCTGCCCACCGACGACGGGTTTGCCTGCGCCACGGAGACCTGCACCGCGGGCGTGCCCGGCGTGACCACGGACCATGACGTGTGCCAGGACCAGAACGCGTGCAATGGCGCGGAGCGTTGCGTGGTGGGGCAGGGCTGTGTGGGACCGGCCTCGCCCTTCGAGTGTCCGGCGGTGGACGCGTGCCACGTGGGCTTCTGCGACCCCGCCACCGGCTGCGGCAGCCGCCCGCTCGACGCGGATTCCGACGGCCACTTCCCTGTGACCTGCGGCGGTGACGACTGCGACGACAACGATGCGACCTCCTACACCGGTCACGCCGAAGTGGCGGCGGATGGTCGTGACAACGACTGCAACGGCTTCACCGACGAGGGCTTTGGCTCCCTGGCCTGTCCCGCGCCGCCGGTGGGCAAGCGCATCCTGGACACCATCACGCTGACCGCCACGGTGTCCGGCGCGGTGCCGGGTACGTACAGCGTGCTCTGGTCGGTGGAGGCGGAGCCCAGCGCCAACAGCCTCGCCCTCCAGGGCGCCACGACGACGACCGTGACCTTCTCTCCGGTGGTGCGCGGCGACTACACCCTGCGCGTGCGTCTCACCCAGGTGGGCGCGTCGGAGCAGAACTGCACGGTCAGCTTCACGGTGGCCGGCCCCGACGAGGACTTCAACGCGCAGCTCGTGATGTTTGACGCGGTGGACGTGGACCTGCACGTGCTGCACCCCATCGCCGAGGTCAACGCGCAGGACTACTTCTTCTCCTTCAACTGGGGCCCCGCCAATTCCAACAGCTGCTTCAACGCCTACAGCCAGGTGTACAGCTGCTACGACGCCGAGGATGCGCGCGCCCTCCCGGACTGCCACTACGGCAACTGCAACGCGTGCACCGTCACCGTGCCCGGCCAGCCCACGTGCGTGCAGGACACGCTGACGTGGAACCAGGACGTGAACATCAGTGGCGTGACCACGCAGGGCCAGTCGTGGTCCACCAGCTTCCCGTTTACCAACGGCGGGACGTTCAGCGCGGACGCCAATCCCAAGCTGGACATCGACAACCGTCGCGGCTGCTACCAGGACGCGCAGGGCAACACGGTGTGCACGCCGGAGAACGTCTCCATCAAGCGTCCCGCCAACTTCCCCGCCGACCACTACACCGTGGCCGTGCACTACTACGGTGAGCCGGTGGTGCAGACCGCCGACGGCTTCACGGGCAACGTGCGGGGCGTGGCCCCGGCGGGCAAGCAGAGCGTGGACGTCGAGGTGGAGGTGTATTGCAAGGGCGTGGGCTTCAAGCGCTACCGCTGTGAGGACATCCCGGTGGACGGCTGGTGCTTCGTGGCGGACGCGGTGTGGTCGGGCACGCAGTGCAGCGCCGTCCAGGGCGCCACCCGCACCTTCAGCAACCCCATCAAGAGCACCAACAGCGGCCTGCAGTTCGACGTCACCAAGGCCAACGTGATCGCCACGCCCATTCCCTGACCATCACACCCGCACCCGCACCGACGACACCACCAGCTCGGTCTCCATCACCTCGGCGTCGCGGTCCTGCCAGTCACACACGTAGCTCGCCGCCACGAAGTGTTTCCCGGTGAATACCGTCCACAGGCGCACAAACGCGTCGTCGGCGCGGTAGCTCACGGAGGCGCGCAGCTGCGGTTGCTGGTCCACGCGGTGCTCCAGCGGCGCCTCCAGTCCGCGCTGCCTCCCGATCTCCAGGCACATCATCAGCAGCTCCTGCTCGGAGGGCGCGCGCGGCGGGCCGGACTGCGGTTGACCCAGCGAGAGCTGCAGGGCGCCCAGCCCGCGCGCCAGGGTGAAGGGCACGTTTTCCGTCCCCACCTCGTCGGTGATGTCGCGCCAGCCGGCCGGTGCGCGCACGGACAGGGGGCCATGTGTGATGTCCTTGAGCTCCACGTTCTCCTCGTTCTCCCGCGTTGATCCGGTGTGCGACAACCCGGTGACGCGCCTGCTGGGATGGCGCGCCGTCGTTATCATCTTGTTGACGCGGGTGCCTGCCACCGTGTGACCACCCACAACCTGCGCATTGGTCCGGCCTCGGCGCCGCCACGGCGGCCCGGGGCAACGGTGCCGGTGTCTTCACAACGTGAGGTCTTCCATGCGCCCCATTTGCAGCCGGGGGTTGCGGACGCTCGTGTGTGCGTCTGCGCTGACCGCGTGTGAGCTCCCCATGACGGCGCCCGCCCAGGCGCACCGCCCCGTTCCCGTCGAGGACGGGGAGAAGGTCATCCGCTACGACATCGACGTCCTCGAGGACGACTCCCGCTGCGGTGCCAGCGAGCCGTACAAGCGCAGCCAGGAGGAGATGGTGGTGGAGTGGCACACGCTGCGGGAGATCACCATCTACCTGCGCGGTGGGCTCTACCAGGGAGACGCGCACCTCGACGAGAACGGCCACTTCGAGCGCAGCGGGCAGGGCGGGCCGTGTCGGGTGGGCAGCACCTTCAAGGGCCGGCTGGACAAGCAGGGTGGTGAGGGCGAGATCCTGTGTCGCAAGCGGGACTGCGACGTCATCATCACGTTCACGGGCCAGCGCATGGTGCCCCGCGCGGATGCGGGCGCGGCGTCCGGTGTGGAGCCGGAGGAGCCGATCTTCAACGTGGACACCGACGGTGGGTTCCCCGTGCTGCCGGTGGACATCTCGCTCGCGCAGCGCTCCTGGCCGGAGCTGGTGGCGCTGTGGGGCACCGGCCAGCTTGACGGGGAGGAGGAGCAGCCGGAGGAAGCCGGGCAATAAATTGGTGACGGCGGGCGCCATTCTCTACGCTCGCCTGCCGTGAACCTCGTCTTTGTCGCCCTCATCCTCCTCGGTTGTCTCTACGCCATGGGCGCCGACGCGGCGTGCGCGTTGGGTCTCCTCGCCCAGGACGCGGCCCAGTGCCAGAAGGGCCTGTCCGCGGCGCTCACCAACTCGCTGTTTGACGCCGCCACCACCGCCGCGGAGCTCTCGTTGAAGCTCATTGGCGTGATGACGTTGTGGCTGGGCCTGATGAAGGTGGCGGAGCGCGCGGGACTCATCGAGCTCGTGGGGCGTCTCGTCGAGCCGGTGATGACGCGGCTCTTCCCGGAGATTCCCAAGGGCCATCCCGCCATCAGCGCCATGACGCTGAACCTGAGCGCCAACGCGCTGGGCATTGGCAACGCCGCCACGCCGCTGGGCATCAAGGCCATGCAGGAGCTGCAGAAGCTCAACCCGGTCAAGCACGTCGCCACCGACGCCATGTGCCTCTTCATGGCCATGCACGCCACCTCCTTCACGCCGCTCCCCAGCCAGACCATCGCGCTGCGCCAGGCTGCGGGCGCCGCGGATCCTTCCGACATCGTCGGACCGGTGGCGCTGGCCACGGCCATCACCGCGGTGCTGGCGGTGGTGCTCGCCAAGATCGCCAAGCGGGTGGCCAGGCCGCAGCCGGTGGAGGAGCAGCCATGAAGGCGTTGCTGGAGGGCGTCAGCCACGTCGCCATTCCGTTCATCTTCGTGGCCATCATCGGCATTGCGTACGCGCGCAAGGTCCGCGTGTACGAGAGCTTCATCGAGGGCGCCAAGGAAGGCTTCGAGACCGCGGTGCGCATCATCCCGTACCTGGTGGGGATCCTGTGCGCCATCAGCATGGTCCGCTCCACCGGCCTCATCGACGCGCTCTCCTCGGTGCTCGCCCCCATCACCACGCCGCTGGGCGTGCCGGCGGAGGCGCTGCCCATGATCCTCATCCGACCGCTCTCCGGCTCCGGCGCCAACGCGGTCCTCGTCGATCTCATGAAGACGCACGGCCCGGACGCATTCGTCAGCAAGATGGCCGCGGTCATCTCCAGCTGCGCGGAGACCACCTTCTACGTGCTCGCCGTCTACTTCGGCTCCGTGGGCGTCTCGAACTTCCGCTACGCGCTGGCGGTGGGGCTCCTCGGTGAGCTGCTCGGCGTGATCATCAGCGTCATCATCTGTCACGTGATGTTCGCCTGACCGGATTGGCGGCGGGCGGGGTGGGCGTGGCAGTCTGCCGGATGCCGTGGGCCGTCGCCCGTGGCAGGGTGCGGACGTGATGCGTTTCCAGTGTGGGGCATGGGGATTGGTGGCGCTGCTGGCGTCGTCGACTGCGTGGGCGGATGGCGGTCCCGCCGACGCGGCGCTGGATGCGGGGACGCTGGACGCGGGTGCCACCGATGCCGCGGAACTTCCCGACGCCGCCACGCCCGCCGACGCTTCCGCTCCCGACGCCGCCACCACCCCGGACGCCTCCGTTCCCGACGCCACCGTCGCTCCCGACGCCAACATTCCGCCCGCCAACCAGCCGCCACGTGCGATCATCGTCGCCACCGCGGGGGAGGCCACGTGCGGGCCGGCCTGCGCGGAGCTGACGGCGGAGGTGCGCACGGAGCTGACGTTGTCCGCGTCGTCGTCCAGCGACCCTGAGGGCGGCGCGCTGACCTACCTCTGGGAGGTGGTGACCCGGCCCACCGGCTCGACGGCGGAGATGACCGACCCCACCTCCGCGCAGACGGGCTTCACGCCGGAGGTGGCCGGGCTCTACCAGGTGGGGCTCAGCGTGCAGGACCCGCAGGGGCAATCCGCGCGCGCCACATTGACCCTCGACGTGCAGAGCATCCCGTTCAAGCTGGACTTCCGCATCATTGGCGACGGGCGCCAGCTCAACTGCGACCCGCGCTGCCCCAACGGGACCATCCTCATCGGCTCGGACGTGGTGGCCGACGCCACGGGCAGCTCGCACGACCCGGCGCACGGCGAGCTCATCTTCGAGTGGAACCTGGTGGTGCCCAGTGGCAGCCGCTCGTTCCTGGAGAAGGACAACAACTCGCCTGGCCTGGTGCGCGTGCGTCCCGACGTCGACGGGGCCTACGAGATCCGACTGAAACTCTCGGACGCGCGCGACCAGGCGGAGACCTTTGCCTCCTGGCGCATCCTGCATCCGCTGGCGTGGAAGCCCATCACCTGCGGCATGGACGGCGTGAGGAGTGGGCCGCCCGCGGCGTTGCTCACTTGGGTGCTGGTGTGGGCGCTGGCGCGGCGTCGGCGGGCACCACGTTCAGGGTGACCTTGACCTTCTCAGTCATGCGCTCGCACCACTTGTCGGTGCAGATGAAGAACTGCATGTCGGCGTCCACGGTCTGCTCGCCGGGCTCGCGCGCGGTGAACTCCGCCTTGATCTGCGGGGCCTTGTCGCCCTTGTTGGCCACGTCGGAGTGACCCAGCTTGTTCTTGGCCAGCGCCACGCCCTTGCTGCCCTTGAGGCTCACCACCAGCGGCGCCTGGTCGTGCACCTTCTTGCCGGCGCTGGGCGTGATGACAATCGAGAGCGAGCCCTTGTCACCCACCTTCACCTCGCGCGGCGTGCCGCTGGTGTCGACGGTGTAGTGCTTCTCCTGGGGCTGCTGGGCCAGGACGGGGGCGGAGAGCATCAGGAACACGAGGGTGTGCTTGATCATGGCGCCGTGTTCTACCCGGTTGCCTGCGCTCATGCACCCGCGCGCACCCGGGCCGCCCACGCGCGCACCATCGGCGTGGCCAGGTCCACTCCGCCCAGCGCCTCCAGCGCCTCCAACGCCGGTGAGGCCGTCACGGAAGCCACCGCGGGACCCTCGCGCAGCGCCGCCACGTCGACACCCGCCACGTCCAATCCCAACGCGCGCGCGGCGCGGGCCGCCAATTGCGTCTCCGGCCCCACCTCCGCCACGTAGCGCATCCGTCCCGTCGCCAGCCGGGTCACCGCGCCGCGCGCGCGGCCGCCCACCACGAGCACGCGCGTCATCCGCGGCGCGCCCGCCTGCACCATCACGGTCTGCTCCACACCCAGCAGCACGCTCAGCGCGGCGCGCGCGGCGGCAAGGGAGCTGGCGCCCACGCGGGAGATTCTTCCGTCGCGACTCTCGGCGTGGAGCACCACCGGCAGCCCCCCCGCCGCCGCCACCGCGTCCTCCAGCTCGCGTCCACGACGGACGGTGGCGCCGCGCAGCACGGGGATGCGGGAAAGTCCCAGCTGCGCCAGCGCCAGGGTGCGGGGTCGGAGCTGACCCAGGGCCACGGTGGAGTTCAGGCATGGCACGCCGGCGGTCTCCAACACGCGGAGCAGCAACAGCCCGTGTTCCGCGGTGCGACCACCGGGGCGCAGGTGGGCCCCGTCCACGGCGGGCACGGGCCGGTTGCCGCGCACCAGGGTGGGACGACCGGCGCCGAGGTGGGCGCCCAGGCCCGCGGGATCCAGCGCCAGGATCCGGTGGCCCAGCCCGTCGGCGGCCTCGCGCAGGCGACGCGCGGTGTAGCCGGTGGGCCGGCGGGTCAACAGCAGCAGGCGCATCGACGGATCCTGCAGCGCGGGCGGGGGCGATGAACCACGAATCAGCAATTGCGCGCGCTGCCACGCGAGGACTAGCGTGCCACGCCTCCCCAGGACAAAGCGCGCATGGACAGGGTCATCGGGATTGATCTGGGAACCAGCAACGCCTCCGTGGCGGCCGTCAAGGACGGTGCCCCGGTGGTCATCCCGGATGACCAGGGTCGGATCCTGACGCCCGCGGTGGTGTCCTACCCCGAGGACGGCGAGCCCATCGTCGGGCTGGACGCCAAGCGGCGTCGGCTGATTGACCCCGCGCGCACCGTCTACGGCGTCAAGCGCCTCCTCGGCCGCGACGCCGACGACCCGGTCATCAAGTCGCTCTCCCACGCCGTGCCCTACACGCTGGTGCCGTGTCCTTCCGGGAAGGTCGGCGTGGAGATTGGCGAGAACGTCTACAGCCCGTCGGAAGTGGCTTCCGTGCTCATCACGCACCTCAAGGCGCAGGCGGAAGCCTTCCTGGGCGGGCCGGTGAGCAAGGCGGTGATTGCCGTTCCCGCCTGCGCCTCCGACGCGCAGCGCCTCGCCTTCCGACTCGCCGCGCAGATGGCCGGCCTGGACGTGCTGCGCATTGTCAGCGCGCCCGCCGCGGCCACGTTGTTGCACGCGCACGGGGCGGGATTGCAGCAGCGCGTGGCGGTGTACGCGTTTGGCGGTGGGTGTTTCGACGCCGCGGTCCTCGACGTGCGCGACCACGTGGTCCAGGTGCGCGCGGTGGCCGGCGACACGATGGTGGGCGGAGACGAGTTCGACCGCCTGCTGTACGAGGCGCTGCGCAGCCGCTTCCTCGCCGAGCACGGCCTGGACCTCGCCACCGACGTGGTGGCCACGCAACGCCTTCTCAACGCCGCGGAGAACAGCAAGATCCACCTCAGCGAGAACACCAGCGTGGAGGTCCGCCTGCGGGAGATGGCCTACGGCGACAACGGCCCGCTGGACTTGATGGCGGAGCTGACGCGGGAGGAGATCACCACCGCGGGGCAGGACGTGGTGCGTCGGACGCTGGCGCTGTGTGACCAGGCGTTGAAGTCGGCGCGCACCGTCGTGGGGGACCTGGACGCGGTGCTGCTGGTGGGTGGTGCCACGCGGGTGCCGCTCGTGGCGGAAGCGGCGGCGCGCTACTTCAAGAAGGCCCCCCTGGGCGTGGCGCAGGACGACGGCGCGGTGGCCCTGGGCGCGGCGCTGTACGCGCGTCAGCTGCTGGACGCGGCCAGCCCGGAGGAGAAGCCCGGCTCCCTGATTTCCGACGTGCTGCCGTCTCCGTGGTTCGTGAAAGCGGGCGGACGGGAGGAGCGCCTGTTCGCGCGCAACTCGCCCATCCCGTCGGAGCGCCGCTGTGTCTTCACCACCTCCACCGACGACCAGGAGCGCCTGCACGTGCAGCTGCTGCAGGGCGAGGGCACCGACGGGCAACGTCGCGCCACGGGCGAGTTCGTGGTGGAGGGCCTGCGCTCGTCCCGTCGGGGGGAGGGCAGGGTGGAGGTGAGCTTTGAGATGGACTGCGACGGGGTGCTCAACGTGAGCGCCACCGATCTCGCCACCGGGACGCGCAGCTCGCCGGTGGTGCGCGCGGGCGCGGAGTCGTTGGAGCAGGACGTGGTGTTGCTGCGCCTGAGGCGCGGAGAGGTGCGCGCCTGAAGCTGGGCGCCCCCTGAGGGTTCTGGGACGGACGCATGGTGCAGAGGCGGATCCTTCTGGTGGTTGACGGCGACCCGCTGCGTCGGGCGGAGCTCAACAAGCTCATGTCCACCGCGCCGCACTCCCTGGTCTATGCGCTCGACGAGGAAGACGGCCTGGACCGCTTCCACGAGGTGAGACCGGACGCCGTCCTGCTGGCCGCCTCCCGCGTGGACGCGCCCCGCCTCGCCGGGAAGATCAGCCAGAAGGCCCGTGAGCTGGGGGTGCTGCTCTTCGTGATGCATGAGCGTCATGACCAGCTCAGCGCGGAGGAGCGTGCGCAGGCGGCGCCTTCCACCGTCGACGGGATCCTGCCCCAGCCGCTGGACTCCCGGGCGTGCGAGCGCGTGCTCAAGGAGATCAGCCTCAAGCGCGCGGCGCAGTTCGCCGCCACGGCGTTGGAGCTGGAGCTGGATTCCGCGTTGCCGTCGACCGCCATGGAGCTGGACGCGGCCTCCTCCCCCGACGCCCCCGACGAGCCCACCACGCTGAGCGGCCTGGACCAGCGCGTGGTTGCGGCGGCGCTCAATGAGTCGCCCTCCGCGGACACGGTGGCGCCGCTGGGGCCGCCGCCGGTGGCCGAGCCCACCATGGCCGGTGACGTTGAGCTGCCGGCGGCCGCGGAAGGTGAGCGCACGCCGCCGGAGGGCACGCCCGCGGAGGTCATCCAGCAGGCGCTGAAGACGGAGGATGCCGCCGCCGCACCGCCCGCGCCCCCCGACCACAACGAGCCCACGCCCGCCTCCGTCGAGGAGCCCGCCGCGCCCGCGGCCGCCAGTGAGGCCGAGCCCTCCAAGACCGACGTGGGCACCGGCCCCGAGGGACTGGAGCAACTCCGCGAGGCGGTGGCGTCGGGCAAGGCCGCTCCCGAGCCGCAGGCGGAGGAGGACGTGTTCGCCTCGTCGGGCGGGGCGCCAGCGGCCACCCAGCCCGCGGTGGATCTGCTCGCGCACCTGCAGCACGTCGTCGAGCGCGCGGATGAGCTGGCGGCCGGCGCGCTGATTCCCCGCGCGGATCCGCCGCTGCCCGTGCTGCCCGTCGGTGAGGGCCCCCCGGTGCCGCCCAACGCGGTTCCCCCGCGCAAGCTGAAGACCGACGCGCCCCCGCTGCCCCGCGACGTCGAGGTGATCCCCCTGGAGGGGGAGACCACCGCGCTGCGCCGCACCGGCCTGCGACCGGACCCCGCGCGCGTGCACGAGGACATCCTGGGCCGCGAGAAGACGCGTCGCGTGATGGCGGTGTACCGCCTGTTGGATCGCCTGGACCTCTACCAACTGCTCGGCGTGGAACGCACCGCCTCCGCGGACGACGTGATGGCCGCCTTCCACGCGCTCAGCCTGGAGTTCCACCCGGACCGCTACACCTGGTTGCCCTCCGGCGCCCTGCGCGACCGGCTCACCGCCATCTACCGTCGGGTGACCGAGGCCTTCCGCGTCCTCTCCGACCCCCAGGAGCGTGCGGCCTACGAGGAGCTGCTGCGCGTGGGCTCCCATCCCGCCCCGCCGGAGGTGGTCCCCCCCGCGCCCGAACGTGAGGCCGCCCCGCCGCCTCCTCCGTCGCCGTCCAGCAGCGTGGTGGTCGACGACGCGCCCCCGCCCGTGCGCCCCGCGCTGCAACCCTCCGACACGCCCGCCTTCCGCGTCGTGGTCCCGACGTCCAAGCCGCAGGTGCGGAGCCGGCTGCCCACACCGGCCAATGCGTCGTTGCCCTCGCCGCCGCACACGCCCGCTCCGTCGCCACCGCCGCCGCCTGCCGCTCCCGCGGAGCCCGCCGCCAACCCGGAGGACGACGCCACCACGCCCGGCGGCAAGAAGTTCCTGAAGCTGGCCTTGCAGGCGCTCAACCGGAATGACCTCAACGGCGCGCGACTCAACCTGACTTTCGCGCTGGGCTATGAGCCCGAGAACGCCGGTCTCAAGCGCCGCCTCAGCGAGGTCGAGGGCAAGCTCGTTCGCCCCGCCGCGCGCTGATTTCCACCGCCCATTTTCCGTTTTCGCGAAACCGCTGCGTCGGCTGCGGGGAGCCCGTTCGCACGTCCGGATCGGATCCGACCCTGGTGGGGGCTTCATTCCCCAGGTGGGGGGCCTATTCCCCAGTTGTCGATGGGGCACCAGCCCCCACCGACATGTGCGTGTGAGACTTTCACCTTGAAGATCACGGGATTGGCGCGGGTGCGACGTCATCACGCGTGATGTTCAAGTTGGATCGGCATGTGCTATGGCTCCAGCCGTGCAGCGTGTGCTGTCACCGGCGTGAGGGATCTTGGAGCAACTTGAGGGGAAGTCGGGCGGACACTGAAGCTTGGTGATCCGCAACAACTGCGCCCAAGGGGCAGGGACCCGGTCCGCTGGCCCGCCAGACGAGGAGAGGTCGCGATGAAGAGTCCAAATAGACAAATCCGACTGATGATCACCGCATTGGCGGTGGCGTCAGCGGTCCCCCTGGGATTGGGGGGATGTAGCAGCACTGGCTCCGCCAAGTGCGACGACGGCAGTGAACCCGACGAGGAGGGCATGTGCCCCGCGGATACCGCTGACAGCGCCAGCAACACCAGTGGCAGCGGCGGCAACTCCGGGAGCACCGGCAGCACGGGTGGCACCAGCAGTGGTGGTGACCCGAGCAGTGCCAGCACCAGCTCCGGTTCCACGTCGAACCCCAACACGTCCACCAGCTCGGGCAACCCTTCGAGCACCAGCAGCGGCGGCATCAGCAGCACCGGTCCGCTCCAGTGTCCGGGCGGCTGCGCGCCCAACTTCGACGAGACCGCCTGCATCGACTCCCTCACGGGTGGCGCGTGCAACCCCGGTGGCAGCAGCAGCGGCGGCACGCCCATCAGCAGCGGCGTGAACACCGAGTACTGCCTCGGCGGTACGCAGGCCCAGTACAACGGCGCCAGCATTGACTGCCGCTCCGAGGCGGTGTGGGGCGCCTGCGACGCCAACGGCGGCGGACGCGTGAACGGCAACGCCAATAACCAGGCAGCCTGCCAGCTGTTCTGCAATATTGACGAGGTCGGTTCCGGTCTGCCCCCCTGCGACCCGGCTCCCCCCGAGAACAGCAACTGCATGCAGTGCCACAACGGCGCCGGCCCCAGCGACCCCCGCTACAGCGGTGGTGGTCTGGAGGATCCGCACCCCTGGCGCTCCGCCGGTGGACAGCCGGTCGCCTGCACCAACTGCCACGGTGGCGATTCCACCAGCGGCATGTACAAGGACCGCGCCCACGTCTGCCCGCCGCCGGACATCGAGCAGATCCGCGACAACGGTGAGCCGCGCTGGGAGGGCGTCATCCTTGACCAGTACGGCCCGCGCGCCTGGAGCCGGTACCTGCACAAGGCCGGTCTGGACAAGAGCCAGACGGACGGCATCCTGGGCATCCCGGATCAGTGGACCTGCCTGGGCCCCGACGGCACGCCCACCCGCACCGTGACCAAGATGGACTTCCTGCAGTTCATCGCCCCCGGTGACCTCCGCGTCGTCGAGACGGGCAAGAGCTGCGGCCAGTGCCACGTCAACCACGCCAAGAACACTCCGCGCTCCGTGATCGGCACGAGCATCGGCCTGGTGTCCACCGCCCGCTTCGAGTTCGGCATTCCCAACGCGGTGGCTGGTCGCAGCGCCTGGGCACCGGACTACGGCGTGCGCGACATCACCGCCGTGGCCAACCCGGGCGGTCCGTCCAGTCTCGACTTCATTGAGGCCGGACAGGTGAACAGCCTCCTGGAGCCGCGCTTCGTCCAGGACTTCGAGAGCAACGTGAACGTTCAGACGGTGACGTCAGCCCAGATGGCCCAAGGCGTGGAGTCCAACGCCAACCTGGACCAGCAGGCCTGGATCACGTACGGCTACAACCGCATCCGCGACACCAACAACGAGCTTGCCAAGGCCGTCACGGTGTCGTTCGTCAAGCAGTGCGGTGACTGCCACGCGGGCGACAATGGCCAGAACAACACGACTGCGGACTACCGCGGCTCGGGTTGCGCGTCCTGCCACATGGAGTACGGCTTTGAGGGTCGCTACCGCGGCTATGACCCGAACCTGAACCGCGGTGAGCCCATCAACCCGGACTTCATCTACCCCGGTGAGCGTCCGCACGTGCGTGAGCACGTCATCCGCGGCCGTTACCGTCGTATTGCGCGCCAGGGTCAGCCGGACCAGATCCTGTACGGCATCAACTCCGTGCGCGCGTGCATTGGCTGCCACCAGGGCTCCAACCGCACCGTGCTCCAGTACGTGGGTATCCGTCTGGACCAGAACCAGGACGTGGTGAACAACCGCCAGTACCCGGGCAACCCGTTCGTGGCCAAGTTTGGCAACGAGTTCCAGGGTCGTGACGGCGTCGAGCTGTACAACATCCCGTACGGCCCGAACATCAATGACCGCACCACGCTCATCAACAACCGCGCGGCCACGCAGTACATCCTCTACGAGGACTACGGTTGGCGTAACATCTTCTACGACATCAACTTCGGTGGCACGCCGAACGCCAACGACTTTGGCAACCGCGCGCAGACCAACCGTGACGACACGCCTGCCGACATCCACTACGAGCGTGGCCTGGAGTGCTATGACTGCCACACCACGGGTGAGATGCACGGTAACGGCCGTATCTACGCGAGGAGCAACCATGCGCTGGCCATCAACTGCGAGAGCTGCCACGGCAACGCGGACGCTCCTGCCAAGCTGAGCGCCAACGGCTTTGCGCTGGATCGTCACGACCAGGAGATCAAGCACGTCTACAAGGACCAGACGGGCCGCTACTACCTGATCGGCAAGCGTGACGGCGTGCCGCACTTCATCCCGCAGGTGAAGGACCTGGTGAACAGCAACAGCCAGGTCACCAACCCGCGCAACAACCAGCCCATCTACAGCGCCAACGCCGACTTCGCGATGGGTCGTATGGACTTTGACCCGACGAACGGCGACGGACCGCTGCAGAACGTTGCCCAGCTTGACCAGGCGCTGCGCGCTCGCAACTTCAGCCACCTGGGCTCGCCGACCAACAAGGGCGGTATCGCCTGCTACACCTGCCACACCTCCTGGCAGAACCAGTGCGTGGGTTGCCACCTTGACCTGCAGGCGCGTGCCAACGTGGACGCGTACACGCAGATCAGCAACGACTACGCGAACAACAACACCGGTGGCGTTCCCAACGTGGGCTTCCCGTGGGCCAACGACATCAACCAGAACTTTGTCAACAACGTGAACGGCGAGTACGTGTTCACCACGATCAACGCCAACTTCACGTACATTGACATCAGCACCTTCTACATCGGTGTGGGTAGCCACGGGCGGATTGTTCCGTTCCAGCCGCAGCACAACTGGTTCAACTACATCGACAACAACGCTGTCCGTCTGCAGGACGTGATGACGCTGTTCGGCGTCCAGGCGGCGGCCACCAATGCCAACTACACCTACGGCGCGGTGACGGGAGCCAAGGGCTTGTTCTCCGACCGCTTCGGCTCCGGCTCCTCCGCCGGCAACCGACAGCGTATGACCACGGCGGGCGGCCAGCATGAGTTCATGCCGCACAGCCAGCGTGGCCGTCCCACGGGTCAGAACTGGGGTGGTTACGGCACGGCCTGCTTCCACTGCCACCTGACCCAGGCCACGGCGAACAACACCAGCGCCGTGGACCTCGTTCGCACCACCACGGGTCTCGGGGCGTTGACCTACAAGAAGTTCGCTGCGGACCGCTTCGGCTGCCCGATGAACTTCATCAACTGCGCGACCAACGCCACCGTGAACCAGCCCGCGGGTATTGCGGACTGCACCAACGGCACGGCGCTGGACAACCAGGCTCGTCTGTTCTTCTTTGACGGGAACGCGAACCTGTGCCCGCCGGCCACGGTCAACAACAACCCGGCCAACGTGTTCGCGGATTACGACCAGTTCGTGACCGCGACGGGTGTTGCGAACTCCAAGAACAGCCACAAGATGGTGGAGTTCGGTGGTGTGACCCGCCAGGGCTCGCTGGATCCGGATGTGGCCGGTCCGCTGGGTGCGCAGCACCTGCAGTTGCTGAACAACCTGAACAACAGCGGCATCGTGCTCACGCAGTGGGTGGACTGGAACGGCGTCCGCTGCAACGTGAACACCTGCCCCAACGGCTTCTTCCAGTGATGGCTTGAAAGCCGGGTAGCGTCGGGTGTCCCCCCGGCGCTACCCGGTGCCTGACCCGGCAACCTGAGCAGCACGCCAAGGTCGGCTCACGGAAGACACTCCCCTCCACAGCACATCGCGCACAGACGCCTTCTCCTCGTCGGCGTCACCACTCCCTTTTGTCGTTCACCGGTCGCCCCAGGACGCGCTTCAGCGCCGCGTCGCGATGTGCTGGAGAGGGGGGCTCGCGGAGGTGGCGGTCAGGCCCGGGAACCGGGGAGGACCTGGCAGGCGGCGGTGCGGATGGCGCGGCCCTCCAGGACCTCCACGCCGCCCGGCACGTCGCGAACGAAGAGGGAGAGCCCGTCCGGGCCTTCATAGACGTGCAGGTGCTGGGGACGGCCGGTGGTCTGCTCCCGCAGCTCCAGGCGACGCAGGCGGCGGTAGCGGAAGCCCTGGTGCTCCACCGTGTCCGGCGGGCTGGCCACGATGGCGTGGCTGCGGGCCGGGACGCACACCGCCGCCCAGGGCCGCGGTTGATCCAGCACCATGATGCAGGAGCCGGGCGCCCCGTCCACGTCCGCGCGCACGATGACGTGGTCGGAGCCCACCAGGCGCGTCACCCGCTCCACGCAGTGATCCGCGCCCAGGTGCGTGATGACGTCGCCGGCGCCCACCGCAAAGAGCTCCTCCAGCACGTCCCCGGTGCGCGGGGCGGGCGGATCCGGCAGGGCCGGCACCGGCGTGGGCGGCGGCGGGAGGAGCTCCGGGCGCGGCCGGCCCTGGGCCCAGACCAGGCCAGCCCCGAAAGCCCCCGCAGCGGTGAGACAGACCAGCAACCAGAACATGATGGGCGCCCTGCCTCCGTGATCATGTTAGAGAACCCTCCGTCGTGCCACCCCCCGCCGCGTGGGAATCCGAGTGAGAAGCATCCTCGTCGTCATGGCGCTGATCCCCACGCTGGGGGCGTGTGCGCACCAGACCACGGTGGAGACCGACCCCCCCGGCGCGGAGGTCTACGTCAACGGGGACAAGGTGGGGCACGCGCCGGTGAGCTTCGAGGATGAGGGCGGTTGGTCGCGCTCCTACGAGATCACGGTGCGCAAGGACGGCTACGAACTGCACCAGACCTCCGTGGAACAGGGCGTCTTCAACCCCGTCACGCTGGCCGCCGCCGGCATCTGTGGCGTCTGCACCTGCGGCCTGGCGGCGCTCTACCTGGTTCCCCGCAGCCGGCACCTGGAGGACCGCTACCGTTTCGTCCTCAAGCGGAAGCAGCCGCTGCCTCCGGTGCAGCCCAGCCCCGAGCCGGCCCCCGCACCCGGTTCCAGCCCCTCGCCGGACGCGCCGCCCGCCGGGAGCGACCCCCAGGTGGTGCCCATGGGTCACCCGGTGCAGACGGGACCGGGGTCCTTCCGCTATTGAGGGCACCTCCCAAGGAGCAAGACCATGTCCATGGACGAAGAGGCGCTGGTTGAGACGCTGGTGCGTCGGGTGGCGGACCGGTTGGGCGTGCTGCAGGAGACGCGCTACGGCGCCGACGGGCCATCCTGTGATCCCGGCTCCCGCTGCGACGCCACTCCCCAGGACTGCAGCGGCTGTGGCTTCTGCGTCACGCGCAAGGAGCACGTCGTCTTCGAGATGATGCGGCATGGCCTGGCGCGCGTGGGCGGCGGCATCGGTGGTGCCAAGCCCGACGCCAACATTGCCCCGCTCATCGACCACACGCTGCTCAAGCAGGACGCCACCAAGGAGCAGCTCAAGAAGGTCTGCGACGAGGCCAAGCAGTGGGGCTTTGCCACGGTGTGCGTCAACGCGGCGAACATCCCGTTCGTGGCGCGGGAGCTGGCGGGCAGCAGCGTCAAGCCCATTGCGGTGGTGGGCTTCCCGCTGGGCGCCATGACACCGGGCGCCAAGGCGTACGAGACGCGCGAGGCCATCCGCTACGGCGCGCGCGAGATCGACATGGTCATCAACATCGGCGCGCTGAAGAACAAGGAGTACGCGCTGGTGCTGGCCGACATCTGCGCCGTGGTGGGCGCCGCCAAGCCCGTGCCAGTGAAGGTGATCATCGAGTCGGGCGCGCTCACCCACGACGAGAAGGTCATTGCCTGCGCGCTCAGCAAGTGCGCGGGCGCGGCCTTTGTGAAGACGTCCACAGGATTCGGTCCGGGCGGCGCCACCGTGGAGGACATCAAGCTGATGCGCGAGATTGTGGGGCCGGAGATGGGCGTCAAGGCCAGCGGCGGCGTGCGCGACACCGAGGGCGCGCGGGCCATGGTGAGCGCCGGGGCCAACCGCATTGGCGCCAGTGCGTCGGTGGCCATTGTCACTGGCGGCAAGTCGGACGCGAAGTACTGAGGGGCACGAGAAGGAAGTCAGGAGTCAGAATACAGAAGTCAGAAGTGCTCGCCCGTCGGAGCGCCTCTCACGTCGACGCCGCGAGCGCCGCGAACAGCTGCGCCGCCGTGCGCGCGTCCCCCAACCGCTGCTCCGGATCCGGGTGGCACAGCCGCTTCACCAGCTGCGCGGCGGCCTGGGATGAGGCGTTTCCCGTCGTGGTGAGCGGGCGCGCGTCGGCGGAAGGCGTCCCGGTCAGGCACTCCACCAGCACCACGCCCAGCGCATAGAGATCCGCGCGGTGATCCGCGGGTTGCACCATGGCCTCCGGCGCCATGTAGGGTCGCGTGCCCGCTGCCTGGCCCAGCTCCCGCGCACTGGCGGCGCCAAAGTCCGCCAGCACCGGTCGCCCCCGACGGAGCAGCACGTTGGACGGCTTCACGTCCAGGTGCGCCACCCCGCCCGCATGCAAGAGCGCCAGCGCCCACGCCAGCTCCGCGACGAGGTGGAACGCTTCCCGCGGCGGGAGCGCGCGTTGCGCCAGGCGCATGCGCAGGCTGCCCTCGTGCAGGTAGGGCATCACCATCAGGTCGCGCTCCGGGACCACCTCCAGGATGGGCACCACCAGCTCGGAGGTGAAGCGCGCCGCCAGGGCCGCCTCACGCACCAGCCGCTGTCGACGGAGCGCCGGGTCCCCGCGCGGATGCAGCAGCTTGAGCGCCACCTCCCGCGAGGTCCCCAGCTCCCGCGCGCGGAACAGCGTGGCCGCGCCACCGCGCCCGATCTCCTCGACGACGCTGTACCGTCCCGCCGCCGCCGCCTCGCCCCACATGCGGCTCATGGCCGCCCACGCCTGACGCGGCAGGCCCGCTTCGCCCTCTTCCCGCGCGCGGAGGCGTCGGGCGCGCTCCCGCGCCAGGGGATCGGCGGGACGCAACGCCAGCGCGCGCTCGTAGTGTCGACGGGCCGACCGCGCGTCCCCCGCGTCCTCCGCCAGCTGGCCCAGCTGCAGCTCCGCCGCCGCGGCGTGCCGCGGATCCTGCGCCAACGCCTCCAACAACGGCTGGGCCAGGTGCGTCTCACCCCGCTGGAGCAGCACGCGGGCCAGCAGCTCACGCAGCGCGGACACGGGCTCCACCGCCAGCGCGTCGACGAGGAGGCTGCGCGCCAGCCCGGTCTCTCCCAGGGCCAGCAGCGCTTCCGCGTCGGCGCGGGCCTGGTGGCGGACGTAGGCGGGCGCGTCGACGGAGCGGAGCGACTCCGCGGCCACCTGGTGCATCCGCTGCGCGGGCGTGAGCTCCGTGGGGACGGGCTCCGTCGTCACGGGCAGCGACGGCGCGGGCGCGGGTGGGCCCCACAGGGACTGCGTCAACCGTTTGAGGAACGAAGCCACGCTTCCAGCAAGCCTAACGCGAGGACCGGCGGTGGGGGCAGCGCGGACAGGTCGGGTTTGACAGCCCCCGGACCCATGGTTAGGTTGCCGCGCCCTCGACGCCAACCTGGCCGGCAGCTCCGTGTTGCCGCCCGTGGTCGCGGGCCGTTTGGCCCTGGTGCGCCAAGCCGTCACGAAGGACCGTTACCGATGTCCAACCTTCCCGGGCCCCAGTGGCCGGGCGCTGGTGGCCC
>JBFMGU010000151.1:0-26044 GCA_040752415.1 Myxococcota bacterium | reverse complement strand
GGGGAAAGGGGGAGGTCTGCGCTCAAACCGTCTTCAGAGCGTCTGAAGGCCTCGAGAAGGCGGTTCTTGCGCCCTCATGCCCGCTGCTACGGTCGGCTAACCAAGTCGCCCGAAATCCAGGCTGAAGACGCCACCCACGAGCCGTGGCCGCGGTGCTGGGAAGGTCATCAGGGACCCCGAGCGTTTCGACCTCGTGCGGGAACTCTTCAAGCGGTACCTTACGGGTACGGTCTCCGTGCACGACCTCTATTTCGCCGCACGCGACGAGCTGAACCTGCGCACACGTGGGTCACGTCGCCACCCGGCAGGGCCCATCAGCGTTTCGTACCTCTACGCCATGCTTCAAAAGCCCTTCTATGCCGGGCTCATCAAGCATGGTGGCGAGGTGTACGTGGGCGAGCACGAGGCCATGGTGACGAAGGCTGAATTCGAGCGCATCCAAGTACTCCTTGGCCGCGTCGACGCGCCACGTCCCTCCAAGCACGCCTTCACGTATGCCGGCCTCCTGCGCTGTGGTGCCTGTGGCCGCGCGGTGGTCGGCGAGGACCACGTGAACCGGTATGGCACCAAGTACACCTACTATCGCTGCGGTCGGCGAAAAGTGGGCAGCATCACCTGTCCGGAGCGGTATGTGACCGAGCGGGAGGTGCACGCGCAGGTCGCGGCATGTCTGCGGGATCTCACGGTGCCGGCGTGGCTTGTTGCCTGGACCCGTCGTTGGCTGGAAGCTGAGCGGGAAGAGCGGCTGACCAGGATTCGCGCAACAACCGAGAACCTCCGCAAACAGGTTGCCTCCAAGGAGCAGGAGCTGACGCGCCTGACCACGCTGTGCGCCAGGGGTCACTTGTCCGAGGATGAGTACGTGTCGGCCCGCATCCGCGCGCTCGGTGAGCTTGAGGATCTCCAGCATCGGAGCTCAGACCCCTCGGGCACGGAAACTGAAGCAGACGCCAACCTCATGACCGCCCTTGAGGCCGCTGCCAGTGCCGCTGAGACCTTTGACAGTGGGGACCGAGACAGGCAGCGAGAGCTGCTCGCCGACCTCTGTGAAGGCATCACCGTGCAGCAGCGCCAAGTGACGGTTCGCTTGCGGTACCCGTTCGGGCGGCTGCGCGGAGCGTGGAGTGGACAACCGGCGCCCAGGGACGCGAACCCGCCCGAGACCGACGAGAATCCGCTCAACGGAGCGTCGGAAGTCCTAGGCACCCGCGGCAAAGGCGGTGGCGGGGATGGGAGCGGGTTTGGCGGGGACGCGAACCCGAGACTCGCGCTGGTGGGCAACGAAAAAAGCCAGGGTCTTTCACCCCAGCTTCTTTCATGGTGCAGCGTGATGAAGGATGTTCGAATCAGCACCGAGGAACTGCTGTCGTCGCCGGGTATTGACGGAAACGGTGTCATGTGTTAGTGTTGCCATCACACTAACAACCTGAGTGGCCTTCGTCAACCCTAGGTCTTCCACAGGAGGAACAACATGCACATTCCCAACAGCGGGTTTGCGTCGATCATTGGTGAAATCATGAATGCGAGGGCTCGGCCGGCTGGCTCACGTTCCGCCGATATGAGCGGCGTCGGTGCCTCCGCGGTCAACACGACCCCTGACCAGCGATCGGTTCTCATGGCAACCACCAAAGACGGCGCGACCATGCCATTTCGTAGTTGGGCGAGCCAGTGGTGCCTCCGCGCCAATTGACCGATGCACCTTCTCGTCGACGGCTCACGATGTTGTGGGCCGTTCTTCTTTTGGGGACGCTTCCGTGCACCAAGAACCTGCAAGACCTTCAGGCAATCGGAGTTAGGCCGATGCGCGCGCTACGACGCTGGCCAATGCTTGGCAATCTATGCCACTCCGTGGAACGTACTGGTGAGCCTTGTTTCCATTGCTCAGGAATGGTGCAGAAACTCCTTTTCCGGATGAGGCATCGTACCAGCAGCCAGGTTCTCGGCCAAGCAATTCATCCATGACGCTCCGCCAAATCGGCTCGGGAATCGACTGCGCCCTGAAGACGGTCTTTGTACCCAAAACGCCATCCTCAAGAAGCACAAGCCCGAGGCCATTGTTCTTGGTATTTATGAAATTGAGTGCCACCTGGTGAGCGTTGAAAACACCTGAACGTGGCGTGACGCTCAGGACCCATACTGTGTGCTCAACCTTGCTCGAGCTTCGATGGCGTGACTGCTCCTGCCAGCGAACGCCCTTGATGACCTCCTTCCGAACGCGACCGAGTTCACTCGCAGTATGCCCGGGTTGATCGGCTCCGGCTGGCAGGCTGTCCAGCGCCGCCGCAAATGCGCGAAAGTTCAGTTCCCGCTGCAACTCAACCTCCCAAAAGTGCATCATGACGGCGTCGGCCACCATCGGCCCCCAAGCCTCATTCAGAGCGCGGCACACGCGCCCAAGAACCATGAGTTGAGGAATCTCATTGCCTGATGCGTCCCGCTGCGCACCGCCGCCTGGTGCGGGCAACGAAGCCTGCTGAAATACCTTTGCTTGGTCGCCGTACAACGATTGAATTCGGTGCATTGCTTCGTCAAATCCGCGTGCACCCCTGTGCAGCGATGCTTGAAAATAGCGTCGCATTGATGCTTTGGTTGCTGCACTTGCGCTTGTGGAGTCGCGAACAATGTCGAGGTGCTCCTCTAATGCCCAAACCACCGCTGCGAGGCAGGCTTGGATCACCGCGCGTTTCCAGTACGGGGTCAGCGTGTCGCGAATGTCGTCCTTCGGCTGAATTCCCTTCTTCAGTAGAAACCTGGCGTTATGCATCGTCTTGATTATGTTCCCTATGTGCTGTTGATGCGCCCTACCAAACGAGTCGATCGCGCTCACCTCACGAAACACTTGAGCGAAGCTCGGCGGCACGCTGGCCCCGTTCGGTCGCACCAAGAAATCCGCGACAGCCGACGTGCAGGAGGGAGAGTAACGCCCTCCTCCGGCCGCGTGCTCGTCAAACAGGAGTACTGGCGTTGCGCCGCATGCTATCGATGCGCCAATCCCGAACACGGCGGCGTCTGGCCAGAGCTTCTGAGCCCCCAAGTCGCTGGTTTGGGAGTAGATCGATGCCTCAATAAAATCAATTGATTCCCTCGTTGCAGCGTTCATGCTGCTCGAGAAAAGTGCCTCCGCACAGTATTCATCAAGATGAGGATCTGTGTGCACGACGTGGCGAAGAATCCGGCGCTCTACCTGCGAATCGCAAGTGAGGCGATGGATGCGGCCTAGATAATCCAGGGACTTTGCGGACAGCGCGGCGAGAAATCCCCCAGCACGCGAAACGTCAGTTGCTGTGAGGCTTATCACTGGAGTCACCCATTTGTTGCACTGATTCCGTCGCCAACGTTGCTGCCCCAGCCGAGGCAACCCGTCGCAGCAGGAGGAAAGAGGCGTCGTCACGTGGCCAATTGGAGAGCGCTGGATGCTTTTCCATCCTTGAGTCTGAGAGAATCCGCTGGCGAAACTCCTTAAGAAGAAAGTCAAAGCCCTCGCGGGGGTGTGCCGCCAAGCCGCCAAGCATTGGCAAGAGTATGCCCTCAGCAGCATTCACTAGATCCGCGAATCCGTCCGTCGCCAAGAAGAGACTGTTCAGCGAGTGCGTAGCGCCTTTTGCAAGGCACGCCAACGCGCGTGGTCTGGCCTCACCTTTCTCATGGGTAGCTCCTGCTCCGAGCAGCAGTGACGACAAGTACGCCCCGTGGGTCGGGAGAACTCTGATCTTTCCGTTGACCGCCAGAACCCCATCACCGCAGCCGTATACTGAGTAACATACTGGGGTAACCACGAAAACCAGCAGGGTCGTTGTGAGGAAATCCAGGGCTGCCGTGGCGCGCTGCTCTTCTTGTGGACCAACAAGAACATCGAGGAGAGCGCGGCTGGTCTCAAGCAGCGAGTCCTCAACCAAGCCCCAGAACGCCGCGTCGTCTGGTGAAAGTCCTTGCACCACAAGGTTAGCAGTGGCCCGAGCGCAAGCGTGCCCAAGAATCCTCGCTCCGACCTCATTGTTGGAAATCGTGTCGCGCAGGCTCTCGTGCGTTGAAGCACACCCATCACCGACCACGCCGATGATTGTGTTCGGCAAGAGCCGTACAATAAGAGCATCTTGGTTGTTCTGGTTATCCTCCACGTGTGCGGTGCCCTGCTGTGTGGCGCCACCGACCGCGAAGGGAAGCTCACAAGTTCGCTCTGATGAGGAGAGCTGAACAAAGTGATGAGCGAACGGCGTACTCAAGAAGCGCGGTGACATGGTTGCTGCCTACGGGAGCGAGTTGACGCCAATCGCGTGACTACCGAGGAACATCGACAACGCGGGAGGATCCATCTTCGGCTGAGGAGTCGGCCTCCCCACGTCGCCAGAGCGGCCCTGCCCGACAATGCCGAGAATGCTTGCGAACCCTGAGTCGGGGAACGTTGTGTGTGGCATCGGGCGCGCGGTACTCAATAAGGTTGCCATCCCGGAATCTGGAATTGTCAGTGGGTGAGCTTTCGCCGCCGCAGTCACCTTCTTTCTCCGCGCGACCAGATCGGCCAGCACGGCGTCAAACCCGCTAGTAGAAAAGAAGACATACGCTGGGTGGCGAGGGTCATCGCGCGTGAGAGTCGACATGAGGCTGTGGCGCTCATCACGAACAAAGGTCGCGACGAAGTAGTCGAACAGTTCCGGAAATGCGTTGCGGAGACTCTGGAGTCTGGCAATGATGTTTAGGTCTACTGGTGAGTTGCCAAGACTTACTCCGTTGATGGTCTTCGTACCCTCAACGATTGTACGAATAAGGCTCCGGCGAGCTTCGATATTCTCCTCGATACTGAACGGCGGCGTTGATCTCGAAAAGAATGGATTGGCTCCGACCAAGAATTCAAACATTACACAAGCGAAGGAAAACCAATCGCTTTCTGCGCTGAAGGAATAACCGCCGCTCAGTGTCTGCCCTTGGCTTTGAACAAGCGGGTCCAAGTACTCTGGGGAGAACGACTTACAGGAGAATGACCCGACCTGTGCGGCGTCAATGTCGATCACAATGGCAGACCGCGAAGCAGCGTCGTACAGGAAGTTGTTCGGGTTGATATCGCCTAGGATTACTCGACTGGAGTGAAGCCGCTCCACCAGCTGGGCCGCGTCATAGACCACCTTGACCGCATCTACGTCGTTGATCGGCGCGCCTGCGCCGACGGCACGGAAGGCGGCCGCACGGAGGTCGTATCCGTGGTCCGCGAGTGTGCCGCAGCCATTGAAGTATTTCATTGCAAAACCTGCAATGTCCGTGACGGTGAAGCCGCCAACGTGCGCTGGCGTTCGCGGAAATGCACAGGCCATCTCCCCAAAGCGTGCAATGAAACCATGGTACAGATTGCACAAGGCCAACACCTTGAGCTGACGTGTTTGGTCAAGAACATTGGGTTTGTAGACTTTGGCGACGGAGGTGGGCGTTAGGACAAAGATCTCGCCCTCACCGCCCTGAGCAATTGGCGCCGACAAGGTATACGTTTTCTGTTCGACAATGATGTCCATCAGTGGCTCCCTGCCGCGTTCGTCAGGGGCGTGGTCCCTGGCCTGACACCGCCGATTGGGACGCAAGAACAAAGGCGTGTCGGACCGCCTTTGGATCAGACTGGGTAAGCGAAATAGCCTCGTCAAATCCGAGACGTTCCCGCAGCTCGTCGAGCATGCCCTGCGTGAACCTCGAGTGCGTCAAGCCAATTACCACAGACTTGCGCAAGAACTTCTGTCCGCGGAGTTCACTGATCACTTTCTTGATTTCGGCCGGGTCGATGCCCTTTTCGGTGTCCTCCCCATCCGTGATGACCCCGATGGTAAGGCTGGCTTTGACCTGGTTTTGTGCCGCGCTTGCAAGGTTTGCTGCCATGTCCTGAAGGAGATAGTAGAGGGACTTGTAAAGCGCTGTATTTCCACTCGGTGCATATTTCGAGTCGTCAAGCACCAATACCTTGTCGGGTCCTTTGGGCTGCAGTGCCGAGAACGGGTGCAGCGCGCGAACCGTGCTCGAAAAGAGATACTGGGCGACGAACAACGACCCCTTCTTGCACTTCATGCTCGCACGGAGCGACTCGACCATTGCCGCTTGTCCCTCGATGACACTCTGCTTGTAGGGGGACATCGAACCTGACTCATCGATCAGAAAGCAAGAGAAGACTGGGTCGTCGTACAGCATCGACACATCAGCAACACCGACGCTACGCGAATCGGCACCGAGCGCAGTGGCCGTTGCTTGCGTCAAAGCTCCTTGTGCGACGAGGGACTGTGTTGCTTCTTTCAGGGTGATCGACGACATGGAAGTTCTCCCTCTGTTTGGCTATGTGAACCTGGAGGTCATCTGCGGCGCATCCGGTTTCCTCGTGGACCGCCTTGTCGCGCGTGTAATCTAATCTAATGGCGCTTGGGACGCTCGAGTAGAGCGTTCATTCCAGAGTCGGGGACTCTGAACGTTTCCGTGGGCTGGGGGGCGGCCGGGGTCGCCGACGGGGCTGACGGAAGAGGCGACTTGGTAAGTCGGTTGGCCAACCAGGCGATTGGCAGGGTCAACACCGCGAACCCCATCCGCAACAGCCAGCCAACTCCGTCGATCGCGCGGAACAGCAGGTAATTGAGCGGTGAGTCGGTCACCCACTGGCCACCGGAGATGCGAAGGTCCACGCCAGGTCGAGGCCCGCCAACGACCCTCTGTAGGTGCCTGGACGCCCAGTGATGCGCCACTTGGAATCTCCCCCGCGCAGCGACTGCCAAACGCTGGCGCCAACGGTGGCGCGGAGTACGCGACTGGTCAAGCGGCCGGAGGCACGCAAAATCTGCGGATGCAAACCCCCTATGTCTATTGTCTTTCTTGCCTTGACTCAGGAGGCAGCACCCCTCGCTCAAACCGGATTGTGTTGCCGACCCGAAGGTGCGGCAGGCCGGCCGTGGTCACCAGCGGGTCGAAGGTTGCGATCCTCACCGGAACAGGCTCGCAGCGTCGCCGACGAGACTGCTGACTCCCGCGTTTGACGCGCCGCGTCATGGCGTGTCATCATGCAGCGTCTCTCCCATTCGCAGCTCCGACGCCATGATGCCGATCGTGGCGTTGGTATCTGCGCATCGGCCCGGAGGTGACAACTGCCTTGACCTGCAAAGAGATGACGCACCTCATACGGAGTGGCGTCGGCGACCTGCTGACCCAGGACGAGATCGACGCGTTGTTCAGCTGGCATGCGACGACCTGTAGAACCTGCACGAAAGTCGATCGGCGGAAGTCCGCCAAATACAAACTGTCGCTCAACCCGCGTGTGCGCTGGTGGCGGCGACGCACTGTGCTCCTTCGTGAAGCCCGACAGAAACTAGGGCTCTTGCACGCGCCCAACGCCGAGGAATAGCTCGCGGCTCACAACTTGAGCCGCGTTTTCTTATGCAGAAGTACCGTGGCGTCGAGCTTTTGAGCGGCGGCGTGCCTCACAATGCACGCGGAAGCCTCCAGCACGTCCTTGTGAGGACCACGAGGGCAGTGCGATCCAAAGACCCCAAGCTCCTTCTCGTGCAGTGCGGCCACCTGGTGCACGAAGGCTTTGTCATGAAGGAAATCTGAGAATCCAGCCGTGCGGAGATCCGGCAGGACACGCAGGAGAAGCTTCTGTTGAAACCGGTTGCCCTGATTTGCATACGTCCTCCAAGACGTCAGAAACTCGGCCGGACTCGCCTCGCGCCGATCACCAGTGACGATGGCAAGCTCGACGCGGAGCCGATTCGACCATCCCAGAAGCCAGGGGCTTGGAGGCAACCGGCGAATCAACTGCTCCGCAGCGGCGAGGTCTGTCAGCGCCGCATCGGGACCGATGTCCATGAGGTTCAGCTGAGCTAGGCGGAGCCTTGCTTCCGCCTCGCCAAATACGTGACCAACAGTCGCTGCGACGTCGACGCTCCGCTCAACCACTCTTCGGGCCTCTGACGACGTTCCCAGCGCCAAGAACGGCGCAAGGGTCGAGGTCCAAACGGGTGCCCATGCGGCGTCGTTGGCGCCATGCTCTTCAGCAAGCCGACGGGCCTGCGCACCGTGAGTTGCCGCTTCAACGAGGTCGCCCGCGATTCTCGCCGCGGCACACCAAACGACGTGGACCTCCGCGATGCGCCGCCAGTCGTTTGTCCGCATGAGCTGACGTTGGGCTCTCTTCGCGTTGGCTATCGCGTCGACGGGATCCCCCTTCAGCATCGCGACGCGTGCGCGGTGCAAGTACACCTCGCCCAGGAGGCGTGGACGCACAGAACTTGTTACGGATTCGACGATACTCTGCGGCTGAAGCGCGCTCTCGGAGAGGTACTTGGCTGCGAGTATGATGTCCTCGTCCGCCAACGCCGCGTTCACCTTGAGAATAATGGACTGGACTATTGACGGCGATGCCGCCGTCGCCAGTCGCCGGCCGCGCCGCGCAAGTTGTCGTCGACGCCGCTCAAGATACGCTTCACAAGCGAGACGCTCCGGCACCGTAAGATCCGAAACACCCGCGGGGAGATTGCACGTAAGCGCAGTATCATCACCGCTTTGGTGAACGACCAACTCCAAGTCGTACTCGAGCAGCCGAGAGAGGTATTCGAGGAGGCTGTCGTCGCTGGGGCGTCCAGGTAGTGCCCGCCTTAACTCCCAGAGCGGGACCCCTGGCCCGGTGCTGCCGAGGGCGCCACGCACGCGCAGCACAAGCACGACGTCGAAGAGATACGTCGGCACCCGACGCCACAGCTCCCGCCGACCGTCCTTGACCTGAAAAATCGGCGCGGTCCGAGCATCCGCGTCGGGCAATTGCAGGACAAGCGAAACTGGCGACGCCACCAAAATCCCCAGACCTTTCCGGTGCTTATGCGCCGGATGTTCTTTCAAGATGCCGCCGCGCCGCCGCCCCAGGCAAGCACACCAGGAAACGAGCGCTGAAACACGCGCCCACCAGGAGGCACCATGACCAACGACCTGAAGCGGAACGGAGTCTTGGCCGGCACCACGTCCCAGCTCATCTCCCGGCGTGACGACGGCAGTGAACCCACGACGGTGCGCATCATGAAGGGCTTGTACGACCACGGATACGAGCAAGGCATCCGCCGCGGCAGTCCCGTCGCGGTGAAGCAGGACGAGGAGAACCTCGTTCACCACGCCCGTGCGAGCGCCCGGGAGAACGTCGCCATCCCGTACGACCCTGACCGCCATCCCGAGGACGCTATGCGTGAACGTCTGTACCGGGAGCGCAACGCTGAAAAGGAGGAGCTGCTCGACCACGGCCGCTTCGCTCAAGCCCGGGCGCGGGACATGAACGGCCGCGCTGCCCAGGTCCGCTTCGGAGACGAGCGCCCGGAACCCAACGTACTCCTCACGAATCCGGCGACCGGTATCCTCACGGCGGGCTTCACGCCGGCGTTGCATGACTTCCTGCCGATGGAGGACGAGCCCACGCGTTGGGCCATCTCCTTCATCTTCGCGTTCATGGCCGGCATCTTCGTGACCTGGTCCATCATGACCTGCGGTCCGAAGGGCGAGCGGACGTCGGCATCCCGCGGCGGGCTCATTGCCGGATTCATCCTGGCTGCTTCGACTGCCGTCATCCGCCTCGGCGCCGCGCGTGACGCCGGTGACGTCATCATCGGCGTGGGGCTCACGCTCTTGGAACTTGGCGCCATCATCGCGCTCGAGTTCATCGCCCGCGACCACGCGTCCGCGGTGCAGGAATGGTCGCGCCGCAAGGACATCTCCGACGAGGCGTCCGCCACCCACGGCGCCGCCGTCGACGAGGTCACTCGCATCAAGGACCGGGTGAAGGAGATCGACGAAGAGAACGCCAAGCACCTGGCGTACGTGGAGGACCGCAACTTCCGCGCCGCCCACGCGGCGGACCTGGAGGAATCCTGCGCCCGCGCCGTTCTCGACGGATACCACGCGGGGGTTGCGGAGGTGGCCGCCCGCCTCAAGGGGGTGCGGTCATGAAGGCCAGCACCCTCATCATGGCGATGACGGGCGTCATCGGAGTTGGGGGATTCGCCGCATGGCGCGTGAACGCCGTGACGTCCGCCGCGCCGCCCGCCCACGTCGCCATCCTGAATGACCGCTCCACCTCCATGCCCATGGAGACGCAGTGTTCCGCCGCCGTGGGGCTCACCGAGGAGGCACTCTCCAAGCCCGACTTCCGGAAGGGCTCGCAGCTCACGCTCCTTGGTACCGGGGACAGCTTCACCAACATGGAGCCCTTGGAACTGGGAGTCTTCAAGGCGCCACATGCCACCCGAGCAATGTCGGCGCGGCGTGACCTCGAAGAGCAACGAGCGGCACTCCTTCGTGGCATTCACGATGGCTGTGATGGTGCAGGGCGGGCTACCTCCTCACCGATTGTCCTCGGCATCCGCCGGGCGCTTCAGGTGCTGCGTGCCGACGGATGCGACGGTGGCCGTCCCTGCGCCGTGTTCGTCGTCACGGATGGGCTCGAAACGACGGAGCCCAGGCTCGCCCGTGCGGTCCTGGGGAAGGCGAAGAAGCAGGACAAGCTGACCACCGTCTTGGATAACACCGGCATCACGGTTCGCTTCTGCGGGCTCGCCGAGACTCGCACCACCATGAAACGCGCAAGCTCGGAACGCAGCACGCAGAGCGCGGAGCGGCTGGAGCGGACATGGAAGGCTGTGTTCACCGCGCCTGACTTGGTCCGGATGGAGCCCTTCTGCCCAAAGGGTCAGTTCATCAATCCACGTCGGCCGTCCGGAGCCACCAGCAACACGCAGGACAAGGTGGTGGCCACGTGGTCATTCTGATCCACGGCGTCCTCATCCTCGGCGTTGTGGGCCTGGGGTTTGTGGTCATGGTGGCGGGGCCGGAGACCGCCGCGCGCCTCGGGAGGTGCGCGGTTCGCGGCGGTTTCTTGCTCCTACTACTCATCGTGGCCTTGAACGCGGTGGTGAACGCCACCGTCCCTATCGTGGTGCGTTGGTGGAGCGCCCTTCACCTCCGCACTCACCCTGCCCTCCTTGTCGTTGTCGTGCTCGGTCACGCGGGGCTCCTTGGCCTCGCGATGCGCGCGGCATGGCGCCGCCACACGGGAGCCAAGGCGGTTCGGCCGCTCAAGGCTCGAACGCGAGTGACTCCCAACATCCCGATAGGTCGTGACCATGCCGATGAGTGACCTTCTTCTTTGGCTTGCTGGGCGGCGCCCAGCGAGGGAGCGAAGGCTCGCTCAAGATGCCACCCGAGCAGAAGTCGACAAGCTTCATGCCGCGGACCAAGAGGACGAACGGGCCTTCCGCGCATCAATGAAGGAACGCGCCACCGCTCCGCACCTGACGCTCGGCGCAGACGGGCAAGGGATCCCGTACCTCCTCCCCCTGAAGGACTTGCACGGCCTCATGGTCTGGTTATCCGGCGCCACTGGAGGCGGGAAGACGCAGGAGTCCGCCCAAGTAGGCGCACAGGTCATCGACTTTGCCCTTCGCAGTGAGCCTCTGAGTTGTGAGCCTCCGAGTTGCATTTTCGCGGACATGAAGGGCGATCTCGCAGCGCACATGATGGCTGTCCTTGGCGGACACAAGCTGCGCGGGAAGAAGACGGAGCGTGTGATCGTCATTCGTCCGTTCAGCGGAACGCATGTCGTTGAGCTTCAGCTCTTGAAGGGGGACGCAAGTATCGACCCGCTCACACACGCCCAAGCTCTCGCGGAGGTTTTCGAGGGTGCCACCGACGGCCTCGGCATCCGACAGGCGGCAGCGACGCGCATTCTGTTTGCCCTCGCCATCGAGCAAAACCTCACCCTTCAGGAACTCAGGGTCCTCCTCCTCGACCGCAACGCGCTCCGCGCACGTGGCGAGCGTTCTACGATCCCTGACGTTCGGCTCTTCATCCGTCACCGGCTGGACCGGGAGGCCGCCGCCACGTTGGACGGTCTCGCTGCGCGCGCCGACATTCTCCTCAGCGTCCGCGCCATCCGGGCGGCTCTCCACGGACCGGGGCTCGTGGACTTTCGGCGCATGTTTCTCCCCGGCGCCATCACCATCCTGGACTTTTCGGGCGCGCCGCTCGGCGCCGATGGAGCGCGGCGTCTCCTCGCATCCTTGCTTCTCACGCGCGTGATCTGGGCGGGATTTGATGCGCCGGGTGGTCGCAAGACTAGCACCGTGATCCTCGCTGACGAGTTGCAGGAAGCATTGACGCCGTATACCGAGAGGCTCATCTCCCGCGTCCTCACGACTGGCCGCAGCTTCGGTCTGGGGCTCTGGAGTTGCCACCAAAGCGTGACGCAGCTTCCATCGTCACTCGCCTCACTCCTTGCTGCAAACGCCCGGATACGCCTGCTCTTTCGCACCGGCGCGGACGACGCCAAAGCCGGGGCAGAATACGTGCCCATCACCGGACGCGTGGCAAGAGCGGCGGACGGGCGTGGCGGCCCGTTCCTCTCACACGCCGAGGAACTGCGGCTGCGGATTGCTGAGCTTGGCAAGCTCCCGACGAGGTCGTTCCTCATCGCGGACCGTACCGCGCCGTTCTCCCCGCGGATCATCATCGCTCCTGAGTTCAGCCCGCCGGTCTGGGACAACCTTCCCATGGCAGTGCGTGACGAGGTGGAGCGCGGAGCCATCGGCATCCCGCGCAACGAGGCGCTTGCTCGTCTGGAAGCCGCGGAGGCGGAGCTTGGCACCGACCCCGCTCCGGCGGTGGCGTCGGAGCCGATCGCCGGCCGTCCGTCGCGCAGGCAGCGCACGGCTGTCCTTCCAGGCGCATCGGCGGCGCCCATCCCCAAAGGCCGACGCGGAGGCATGCCATGAAGCGGCTGAGGCTGTTCCTGTGGTTGATCATCGCGGTGGCGACGCTCGCCATGGGCTGGGTCGTTGGGCTTGTGGCGATCGGCGCATGGTCCTTGGGCGCTCTTTCCGCCTTTCGAAAGGCCCGCCATGCACTCGCCCCGACACTCACGTGCCCGGCATGCGCGCACCAGGTGCCGCAGTACGGGAGGTTCTCATGTCCGACGTGCAAGGCGGTCTCGACCGGCTGGGCGTGGAGCTGCGCCATCTGCGGGGAGCGTGAAGCGCTCCTCTTCATGCCCTGTCCAGGCTGCGGCCATGCGCTGCGGAATCCCTTGGTGTGAGACATGGGCGCATTTCGACAGAGCCGAGCAGAGCGGCCTGCAGGCAAGCGGGTGGTGCTCACGGAGCGGGACCTCGAGCTGCTGTACGCGGTGGGACGGATGCGCGCCGCCATCACCTCCCAGCTCTGCGTCTACTTTGGAGACCGGAGCGTGGCGTCCAGAAGGCTTCGGGCGCTCTTCGCCGCCAAGCTCCTCCACGTCACAGTGCCCGCGCTGAACGGCGAGAACGTGTACGTGCTCACGAAGCGTGGCGGGGATGCGCTCCTGGACGCGGGGTTCGAGACGGCGGACCTTCACGTGGGTCCGCCGCCATCCCGGGACGCAGACTTGCGGCATCTCTTGGAGATCAACTGGGTGCGGGTCGCAGTCCTGCGGGCGGTGAAGCGCATGGGCAGCGCCACTGTGACGCTCTTCCGGGCAGACCTGGACCTCCGCCGCGCATTGGGAGTTGGGCGCGCGACCATCCTCCCGGACGCGCTCGTGGAGGTGGTGGTGCCCGCGGGTCCCATTCGGCTGGTCGTGGAGGTCGATCTCGGGACAGAAACCGGACGCGTCCTTGCCGCCAAGGCTGCTGCCATCCGCGACATCCTCATCCAGGGTGCCCCCTGCTACGACCTCGCCGCGCCATGGACGCCGCTCCTCCTCGCGCCAAGCGAACGGCGGCTGCAAAGCCTGGCGGTGGCGCTCCACGGGCTCCTACCTGACCGCTGGCGAGCGGGAACCCTCGACCTCCTTCGGGGTGACGACCTCCTCACGGCACCGCTGCGATCTCTCCAAGATGTCGGCCGGCGCATTCATGCTGGCCGCCCTCTCCTTCCGCAGCTCCTGCCCCTACCGCCCGCCCCAGCGGCTAGGGCAGCCACGCGGACAGGATCCGCTTTCAGATCAACGGCTTCGAACGGTGGCTCCTCCGCGCCCTTGGACTTTGTCCAAGAGGGATCGGCGGGCCTCGTCGCGGGAGGCGAGGATGGTTGAGAACGCGCTCAGGGCGTTCCTCGCGGACATCATCCGGGAGGTGGTTCGAGAGGAATTGCACGGGAGCACCACCAGTTCAGCGCCCATTCCGCCGATGCATGCGCCTGCCGTGCCGCAGGGTGGGAGCACGGACCAAGCAATCGTGCCTCCTGCGCAGCCGCCGGAACCCACTGGCCCCTGGCTCACGGCCGAGGAGGCTGCACGGTACCTGCGGCTGCCCACCACCCGGGCGCTGTACCAGTGCGTGCGCCGCGGCGCGGTGCCGTGTCACCGGGTTGGCCGTCGAGCGCTCCGCTTCCATGTCGCCGAGCTGGATGCCGTCCTTCAGGGCGGACGCGCAGATCCCGCCCTGCTATCCTCCGCGCGACGCCCGTCTGCCCGGAAAGGAGGATGAACATGGGCGTCAAGAAGTACGTCGTGAACGGCCGCTCGTACTGGCTCGTCGACGAGTGGCTGACCATGCCCGACGGGCAAGTGGAGCGGTTCAGGAAGCGCAAGATCCCCACCAAGGAGCAGGCCATGGCCTTGGTGGCGAAGGTGAAGGCAGAGGCGTTCGAGGGACGGTTCTTCGAGCGACACAAGGCCCCGGAGCTGACGGTGCTGGAAGCGTGGGAGGCATACAAACCCGTGTCCGAGCGGGACAACGACACCCACCAGACCGAGGTGGGGCGGGCGGCGCATTTGGTCCGCCTGCTAGGTCCCCGCAAGGCCGCCACCCTCACGGTGAAGGACGTGGACGAGTACCGTGGCAAGCGGCTCAGCGAGAAGACCATGCGTGGCGCGGCCCCCTCCGCAGCCACGCTGGACCGGGAAGTGGAGTTGCTCAAGCGCTTCCTCAACTACGCCGTTACCTGCGGGAGCTTGCCCTCGAACCCCATCGCCAGGGCAAAGCTCCTGCACCGCTCCAATGTGCGGACGTCCGTCCTCGACGAGGAGAAGTTCAAGCGCCTCGTCGCCGCGGCGGATGCGGAGCTGAAGCCCATCCTCGTCGTCGCCTTCGACACCGGCATGCGCAAGCGGGAGGTCTTGGACCTTGAGTGGTCCTACGTGGACCTTGAGCGTGGCGTGATCCGGCTGCCGGCGGAGGCGACGAAGACGGACGAGGCTCGCATCATCTACCTCACCGCACGGGCCAAGGCGGCACTGGAGGAGACTCCCGTGCACAAGGACTGCCCGTACGTCTTCGTGAACCCAGCGACGAAGAAGCCGTGGGCGGATATGAAGCGTGCCTTTGACCGGGCGTGCGTGGGGGCGGGCCTCTCCGGCATCTGGTTCCACGACCTGCGCCGCAGCTTCGTCACCAACGCCCGTCGTCGGGGCGTGCAGGAGTCGGTAGTGATGCGCATGTCGGGTCACCGCACGCGGGCCGTCTTCGACCGGTACAACATCGTCGAAGAGGCGGACCTGCGGGCGGCCGTGGTGCAGCTCGAGGCGGCCATCAGCCGGGAGACCACCCCGGCTCTTGGACAAGAAATGGACAAAGTTGGATGAAAGAGAAAACGCCTAGCCAGGAAGTTGCTCCCAACTAGGCGTTTTTGCTGCGTTATTTGGATGCGGGGGCAGGACTTGAACCTGCGGCCTTCGGGTTATGAGCCCGATGAGCTACCAGCTGCTCCACCCCGCGTCAGGGGAGCGGCTTGATACCGATGACCGCCCCGGCCGTCAACAACCTTTTTCCATCCGCCGAGATCTCCGCGTCCTGACGCGGCCCAGCGTGATCCCACCCCGCCCCTCCCCACCGTGCGCGCTGACGCCCATGCTTGGGGAAGCCCCGGCCCGAGATACAGTGGGGCGCGTGGCATGACCTGGTGGGGCCTTTGGGAGCTGGAATGAGATGTCGGTTCACGTTGGCGCTCTTGCCGCTGCTGCTGGCCGGTTGTGAGGCCTGCAACGGTGGCAATGGCGACGGAGACGCCGGCGGACCGCGCAGCGGCCTGGGCGAGAGCTGCACGCGCACCGCGGACTGCTCGGAGGGCCTGGCCTGTGTGGCCCTGACCTGCGTGGAACTCCCCTCCGACGCCGGCGCTCCCGATGCCGCTCGCCTCGGTGGCCTGGGCGACAGCTGCCTGCGCACAGCCGATTGCCTCTCCCCCTACCGTTGCGTGGCCCAGGTCTGCTCCGTGGTCCCCGACGCCGGCCCCCCCGACGCCAGCCCGCCCGACGCCACGCGGCCCGACGCCGCCGCGCTGGACGCCTCCGTCCCCGACGCCGCCGCTCCCCCCGACGACGCCGGCACCCGCGACGCCGCCCGCGTGGACGCCGCCGGGACCGACGCTGGCGCTTCCCTCGACGCCGCGGTCCACGACGTGGGCTTCCTCCGCGCCGAAGGCTGCGCGTTCCCCGGGCCCACCCCGCGCGGCACGGGGGGATGCTGTCGCACCAGCGCGGACTGCGCCTCCGGCATGTGCATCCGCGGCATGTGCTCCGCGGTCTGCCAGCTCGACGAGCACTGCGCCGTCACCGCGCCCGCCACGCCGTTCCGCTCGTCGGTGACGCTGGCCTGCGTGGACCATTACCAGGGCGGCGGCCGCGTCTGCCTGCCCGGCTCCCTGGCCCCCTGTGAGGACGACGAGGGCTGCGCCGACGACGAGTCCTGCGTGTTCGCCTACGCGCGTTCCGACGGCGGGGGCCTGGTCACGCAGCGTCGCTGCACCGCGAACCGCGTGGGCGGGAAGAAACCCGGCGGCAGCTGCACCCTCAGCGCGGATTGCGAGGTGTTCGAGCCCGGCGCGGCCAGCTGCGTGGGCGGAATCTGTCGCACCCACTGCGACGAGCAGACGCCCTGCGCCCACGACGGAGAATGCGTGATCATCCCCGTTGCCGACGGCGGCGCGCCCCCCACCGGCTACTGTCTTGGCCCCCACTGTGGCTCTCCGCCCGCCAGCCAGGACACCGTGTGCGGCGACGGCGGCGCATGCGTCCCGCAGCAGAGCCCGGTGTCCTCGTCGTGGAACCTGCGCTGCGAGCCGCTGGTCTCTCCCGGAATCCCCGTCGGCGGCGCGTGCGAGCCCTCCACCGCGGCCACCTGTGATCACCGCATGTGCGTCGAGGACCGCTGCACGCAGCTGTGCCACTCCGACGTGGATTGTCCAAGCACCCTGCCCTTCTGCGCTGTGCGCCCCCTCGACACCGCGGCCTCCGGCGTGTTCGCGGTCTGCGTGGCGCCCCCGCCCAATGCGCAGGCGTGTCGTCGGGAGGGGGACTGCGGTGGTCTCGGGTGCCGCTTCCTCTCGGACCGCAGCTACTTCGCGCACTGCGTCGCCACCGGCAGCTCCGACCCCGCGGACATGGTGTGTGGCCCCGGGCGCACCTGTCCTCCCGGACAGCTCTGCCTCCCCGACACCGCCACCGGCACCATGCGCTGCGCGCAGCGGCTCAACGTGGGCGCCCGCTGCAGCTCGCGTGACACCTGCCGCAGCGGACCGTGCATGGACCGCGACGGCGTCCCCGCCAGCACCGCCGACGCCATGGAACGTCGCACGTTCTGCTCGGCGCGCTGCCAGACCGCGGCGGACTGTGGGCAGAACATGGAATGCCGCAGCACCGTCTCCACCGTCGTCCCCACCGACGAGGACACCCCGCCGCTGGTGCAGCCGCTGTGCTGGCCCCTCACGCCCGCGCTCAACGTCTGCTCCCTCGGCGTGGAATGCCTCGGCAGTGGCCGGGGCGACAGCTGTGACCCGTCGAGCGGCGCGTGCTTTACCGCCAACGCCACCGTCGGCGCGGCGTGCCTGCAGGATCACGACTGTGAGCTGGGACTCCGCTGCGGCTCGCCCACCGGCGAGCCCGGGCTGTGCGTCCGCGATGGCTGCATCCCCGGCACCAGCGGCGGCGGCTGCGCGGGTGACGAGGTCTGCGTTCCCACCTCACCGCTGACGGCGGAGTGTCGACGCGCGTGTGCGTCCGGAGCGGACTGCCTGCTGGTGAACGCGGAGCTGGTGTGTCGCGAGGCCACCGACGTGGCGCCCGCGCACTGCGGCCGGCCCTGATTCAGCCGCCGGATTCCTCGCCTTTCGCGATCGTCGTCGTGGGGACGTCGCCCACGCCTTCCTCACCCACCGCCGGCGTGGTGGGACCGGGGGGACGTCCGCCGCTGCCGCTCTCCTCGCCCACCGCCATGGTGGTGACCTTGTCCCCGCCCTTCCTGGGCTTCTCCTTGGGCGGCTTGCCCGCGGCACGGCGGGGCGGCTCCTCACCGACGACGTAGGAGAAGAACGGGCGGGGGTTGCGGGCACTGGGCTTGGAGGTGCGCTTGGACATGCGCCTGAACATAGCGCCTGCACCCCCGGCTTGCCTCCACAAGCCCACGTCACTACCCAGTGTGGGCCATGGCGACCTTCAAGCTCGTGACGACCTTCAAGCCCACCGGTGACCAGCCGGCGGCCATTGAAACCCTCACCTCGCGCTTCACCGGTGGCGAGAAGAACCAGGTCCTCCTGGGCGTCACCGGCAGCGGCAAGACGTTCACGATGGCCAACGTCATCCAGAAGCTCGGTCGCCCGACGCTGGTGATGGCCCACAACAAGACGCTGGCCGCCCAGCTCTACCAGGAGCTCAAGGCGCTGTTCCCCGAGAACTCCGTCGAGTACTTCGTCAGCTACTACGACTACTACCAGCCGGAAGCCTACGTCCCCTCGACGGACACCTACATCGAGAAGGACGCCACCATTAACGACGCCATCGACCGGATGCGTCACTCCGCCACGCACGCGCTGCTCTCACGCAACGACGTCATCATCGTGGCCAGCGTGAGCTGCATCTACGGCCTGGGCAGCGCCGAGGCGTACGAGGGCATGGTGGCCTTGTGCGAGGTGGGCCAGCCGCTGGACCGCGACAAGTTCATCCGCAAGCTCCTCGAGATCCAGTACGAGCGGAACGACATCGACTTCCACCGCGGAACCTTCCGCGTGCGCGGCGACAGCATCGAGGTCTTCCCGCCGTACGAGGAGGACAAGGCCGTCCGCATCGAGCTGTTTGGCGACGAGGTGGAGGCCATCCGCGAGATCGACCCGCTGCGCGCCAAGGTCATTGGCTCGCTGGAGAAGGTCGCGCTGTTCCCCGCCAGCCACTACGTGACCCCGCCCGAGCAGCGCGCCCGCGCCATCACCGCCATCCGCGAGGAGCTGCGTGTCCGCCTGCAGGAGCTCACGAGCGAGAACAAGCTGGTGGAGGCGCAGCGCCTCGAGCAGCGCACGATGTTCGACCTCGAGATGATCGAGCAGATGGGCTTCTGCAGCGGCATCGAGAACTACAGCCGCCACCTCACCGGCCGCTCCCCGGGCCAGGCGCCCCCGACGCTGCTGGAGTACTTCCCGCAGGACTTCCTCTGCATCCTCGACGAGAGCCACCAGACCGTCCCGCAGATTGGCGCGATGTACCGCGGTGACCGCAGCCGCAAGGAGACGCTGGTGGGCTACGGCTTCCGCCTGCCCAGCGCGCTCGACAACCGCCCGCTGAAGTTCGAGGAGTTCGAGGAGATCCGGAAGACACGCGCGCGCACGCTGTTCGTCTCCGCCACGCCGGGCGACTTCGAGCTGGATCAGACCCAGGGTGTCGTCGTGGAGCAGATCATCCGCCCCACCGGCCTCACCGATCCCGAGGTGGAGGTCCGCCCCGCCTCCAGCCAGGTGGACGACCTGCTGGGCGAGGTGCGCGCCCGCATTGCCAAGGGCCACCGCGTCCTGATCACGACGTTGACCAAGCGCATGGCCGAGGACCTCACCGAGTACTACGCCGGCCTGGGCATCAAGGTCCGCTACCTGCACGCCGACGTGGAGACGCTGGAGCGCATCCAGATCCTCAACGACCTGCGCAAGGGCATCTTCGACGTGCTGGTGGGCATCAACCTGCTGCGCGAGGGCCTTGACCTGCCGGAGGTCTCCCTGGTGGCCATCCTCGACGCCGACAAGGAGGGCTTCCTCCGCGCCGAGCGCAGCCTCATCCAGACCATTGGCCGCGCCGCCCGCAACTCCGAGGGCCACGTCATCCTCTACGCCGACCACATCACCGACTCGATGCGCGTGGCGATCGACGAGACGACCCGGCGTCGTGGCATCCAGGCCGAGTACAACACCAAGCACGGCATCACCCCCAAGACCATTGCCAAGGCCATCCGCGAGCTGGATCCCGCGTTCCAGTACGCCGAGATGGACTACGTGGACCTGGGAATGGCCGCCGACGAGGAAGAGGGCGAGCGCATCAACCCCGAGGACGTGGGCAAGGTGGTTGCCGACCTGCGCGCGCAGATGACCGCCGCCGCCAAGGACCTGGACTTCGAGAAAGCCGCCGAGCTGCGCGACGCCATCAAGCGCCTGGAGCAGGACGGCGTGCTGCGCCTGGTGGTCAACAACCCCGCGGCGTCGGAGAAGCGGCCGTCCCGGGGGCGCGGGCGGGGTCGGAGCGGGCGTTCCGGCGGGCCGTCCAAGACCATGACGCGCCTGCGCAACTGAACGCCTTTTTCACGACGTCAACAGCCCCATCCCACCTGGCTGTCCTCAATCCCCTCAAATCCCCCTTCAACTCGCTATCAAATGGGCGCTAGCGGGCGAGAAAGGGCCAAAATCGAAGGTCGGGCGAGATTTCCGCCCACCACGGCCCGCTCCTGCGCTCTCCCGATCCAGACCGTGCCCGATCGCCTTCCCCGCCGTGGCCGCGAGGGTCTCTCCAACGTGTTTCCGGCGACGCGTCGGCGACAGGTAATTCCCTCGCAGATTCCACGGCTTGCGACGCATCCATTACGTGAGGTGCGGTCTCAAATTTGACCCTCCACTTGGCGGGACCTTACGGTGCGACAACTTCAACGAGGGCGAAGCGGAGAGACCTCATCCATGACGCGCAGAGCACCCGCCACCAAGACGGCCACCCGCACCCAGACTGCTGTGACCACCACGACGCGGAAGCGTCGCCTGACCAAGGTGGAGCCGCGCGAGGGTCAGACCCTGACCTCCAAGGAGGAGAACACCCTCCGCATGCATTTCGGTCTGGACGCGGGCCTGCACCAGCCGCTGCCCACCAACGCCATCAATGCGGCGCTCCGGCAGCAGCTGTTGGAGATTGAGCTGCGCGCGTACGAGGCCACCGGTCGCTACAAGCAGCGCGACGAGGACGACGAGGACGAGTCGACGGCGCGTTCTCCCAAGGACAAGATCATCTCGCAGCTGCGCTCCCGCTGAGACGGCGTCAACACCACGCCGCGCGCCAGCGCAGCTCAGCGTCGGGAAGCTCCACCTCCGCAGCTCCCGACGCAGGAAGCCGCTGGCTCCCCCCGCCCTCCACCTGCAGCACCGCATGAATCTCGCAGCGCTCGCCGCCCTGCAGCGACGCGCCCGCCAGCGGCCACTGCACCATCACCACCTCCCCCACGTCCGCCAGGGGCTTGCCCTGACGTCGGGGATGTTCCGCGTGCACCTTTCCTGACGGGAGTTCCACCTGCACCACGTGCTCCTCGGCGCGCTGGGTGACGTGCAGGCTCAGGGTGCCCCGCGGCACGGTCTTGTCGGGGAACAGCGCGCAGAACCAGAGCGCGCGCTCGTCGCAGCCCACCAACAGCTCCCCCATGGGTCCGGTGGACGTGGCCATGGCCATGGCGCCCGCCTCGCCGGGGCGGACGCGGACGGCGTCGTGCCAGGTCATGGCGCTGGGCGTGCCTCCCGTGAGCCAGGGCGCCTGCAGCCAGCCCATCCGACGTCCCGGCGCCCCCACGTGCCGCGCGTGGCGCACCGGGCGATCCAGCTCCGCCGGCGGCTTCTCCCCCAGCGCCACGTAGGCGGCCTTGATCTGTCCGCGGAAGAGCTCGTCGTAGAGATCCGCCTCGCGCGCGTGGAACTCCTCGCCAAACCACCAGAACCAGTCGCTGCCCTCGGCGGGGTAGAGCTTCCGCAGCGCCGCTTCCACCTGCTCCGTGGGCGCGCCCTGACGTCGCGCGCGCTCGATCGCTCGTCGACAATCCCCCAGCAGCCGCCACCCGTGCCGGTCCTCCGCGTGGCCAATCCAGATCGCGAAGGTCCCGTCGATCCAGCTGCCCGCGTGCAGGCGTGAGATCCGTCGTCGGGGCGGGTGCTTCTCCAGGAAGCGCGAGGGGCCCACCACCCGCACGTCACGCGCGTGGGTGAACGCATGCTGGATGGCGCGCAGGTGCTCCCGGCCCGCGTTGGCGTAGTGCTCCCACGGGTTCTCCCCGTCGAGGATCACCACCATCACCCGCCCCCCCATGCCGTGCCCCGCCGAACGCGCGCGTCCGACCAGGTCGTGCGCCGCGGCCTCCGGCGTCTTGTAGCGGTAGCTGAACCCGATCTGGTCGCTGGCGGCGTGGTCGCGGAAGAACATGGCCACCTTGCCGCTGGGATCCAGGTACGCCTCGTGGTGGTGCACCGCGCCCTCGTCGGCAACCTCGGAGCGGCGCAGCACCTGCTCGTCGGTGCCGCAGTAGCGCACGCCGGCTTCCGCCAGGATGCCCAGCGCCGCGGCGCTCACGCTGCCCTCCGCCGGCCACATGCCCACCGGCTTCTTCCCGAACACCTGCTGGAAGCGATCCTGCGCGGCGGTGACGTGGTAGCGCGCGTCTTCCGGGAAGCGGAACGGCGGCGGCTGCGCGTGGCCAGGCAATCCGTCGGCCATGGCGGAGGTGTCGACGACGAGCGGCAGGATGGGATGGAAATACGGCGTGGCGGTCAGCTCCACCCTCCCCGCTTCCTGCAGTTTGCGGTAGCGCGGCAGCACCTCGGCGCAGACCTCACGCGTGGCCTGCAGCAGCGCCAGCTTCTCGTCCTGCGTGAAGTCCTTCCCCTTCTCGAGCAGCTCCCGCACCACGCCGGGCCGGTGCGCCAGCGTGGATCCCATGAAGCCCAGGTGGGCCAGCACCTGCAGGTCCAACACGTCGTGGTCGGAGAGCTTCTCCTGGCGGGAGACCTTCTCGCGCAGCTCATCCAACCGGGGGAGCGGACGCGTAGGCGTGGGACCGCCGCCGCCCATCCGACGGATCAGCTCGGTGCGTTGCTGCTCGTCCAGGTCACGCGGGTGCGGGCGGCTGAGGTCCAACCACAGGTCCGAGTGATCCGGCTGCGCGTAGTGCTCCAGCTGGTCCAGCAGCGACGGGACGAAGTTGAAGGTGTGGATCACGCCGTCGGCGGTGGAGTGCTCGGCCGCCGCGGCCATGTCCAGGTACCCACGACACGCGTGCAGGCGCACCCACGGCAGGCGGGCGTGCCCCGTCACGGGGTCCAGGTACCAGGGCTGGTGATGGTGCCACCACAGGATGACGTCGGTGATATGCAAAGGCGTCCTCGAGGTTCTGGCCTGGGGTTCTAACGCCTGGGCCCCGCCAGCGTCACACCATGACGGGAAGCAGGACGCTACAACCACCCCGCGCGGTTATGCTGCGCATCTCCGAAGGAGGCCCCACCATGACCGAGACCCTGCACGGCACCACCATCCTGGCTTTGCGTCGGGGCAACCGCACCGTGATTGCCGGCGACGGGCAGGTGAGCCTGGGCGCCACCCGCGTGAAGCAGGGAGCCCGCAAGGTGCGCCGCCTGGGCGACGGCAAGGTGGTGGCCGGATTCGCCGGCTCGACGGCGGACGCGTTCGCGCTGTTTGAGCGGTTTGAAACGAAGCTGAAGGATCACGGCGGACAGCTGGTGCGCGCGGCGGTGGAGCTGGCCAAGGACTGGCGCACGGAGAAGGTGTTCCAGCGGCTGGAGGCCATGCTGCTGGTGGGCAACGCGGAGAAGCTGCTGCTCATCAGCGGCAATGGCGACGTGCTGGAGCCCGACGAGCTGCTCCCCGCCGGCCATCCCCACGGTCCCGCCGCGGTGCACGCCATCGGCTCGGGCGGGCCGTATGCGTTGAGCGCGGCCCGCGCGCTGCTGGTGCACACCGAGCTGGACGCGCGCAAGGTGGCGGAGGAGGCCATGCGCATTGCCGCCGACATCTGCGTCTACACCAACAACAACATCGTCGTGGAAGAGCTGACCAACACGCCATGATGGACACGGTGGAGCGCCTGCGGGCGCGCGACGCGGTGAGACGCGCCATTCGCCGCTACTTCGAGCGCGAGGAGTTCCTGGAGGTGGAGCCGCCCACGCTGGTGCCCGCCCCGGGCATGGAGCCGCACATCACCGCGCTCTCCCTGGACGTCGACGACGGCCGCGGCCCGCCCCGACGACGCTACCTGCACACCTCCCCGGAATTCGCCATGAAGCGCCTGCTCTCCGAGGGCGCGCTGCGCATCTACGCCCTGCCGCGCGTGTTCCGCGCCGGGGAGCACGGACCGAATCACCGCGTCGAGTTCACGATGCTGGAGTGGTACCGCGCCCGCGAGGACTACGAGGCCTTGATGCGCGACTGCGAGGGATTCATCTCCGCCGCGGCGCAGATCCTGGGTCGCATGCACCTGGGCCCGCTGGACCTCACCCCGCCCTACGAGCGGCTCACGCTGGCCGAGGCCTTCCAGCGTTACGCGGGCGTGGATCTGCTGCGCTACCTGGATCCCGTCGACGGGCGCGGATTGCAGCAGGCCGCCGCGCGCGCGGGCATCTCCGTGGTCTCCCCTCCCGACGAGGATCCCGAGGACCTCTTCGAGCGCGCGTTCTACGAGGTCATGCTGGCCCGCGTGGAGCCCGCCATTGGCCAGACCCGTCCCACGTTCCTCTACGAGTGGCCCGCGCCCCTGGCGGCGTTGTCGCGCCTCAGCCCGAAGGATCCGCGGGTGGCGGAGCGCGTGGAGCTGTACGCGGGCGGCCTGGAGCTGGGGAACGGTTTTGGCGAGCTCACCGACGCCGATGAGCAGGAGCGCCGCTTCCGTGCCGAGCAGGAGCGTCGACGTAGACTCGGGAAGCCCGTGTACCCGATCGACCCGCTGTTCCTGCGCGCGCTGCGGACCATGCCGCCGGCCACGGGGATGGCGGTGGGCTTGGACCGCGTGCTGCTGTTGCTCACCGGCTCCCGGGATCTCGCCGAGGTGCTGATCCTGGAACGCGACGACTGAGCGTCAGGACGCGCCACCCGCCTCGTCGATGCGCCGCATGGCTTCGAGCAGGAGGAACGTGGTGCTGACGGTGATGCTGCGGGTTCCGTCGCCGTGGGCGCCGTAGCGGATGCGGAAGCTGCCCTGGTTGCGCGGCGCCATCTCGTAGAACGCGTCCACACCCGTGAGCTGCCCCAACACCGCGTGCACCACCTCACCCTCGACGAACGTCACCGTCCCGCTCTCGCCGGTGGCGAACGACAACGTCACCACCGCGGTCTTGCGTCCCAACTCCAGGCTCTGGACGATCTCCGGCACGCCCATCTGCTGCAGGCTGCCCACCACGCCGGTGTGTTCGGTTCCCACGCTGGCCACGGTGGCGGGAACCGCGGGCTGGCGACGGCTCTCCTCCACCTCGCGCCGCGCCCGCTCCGCGCTCTCGAAGCGCTGGATGGCGCGCTTGAGCTTCCCGACGAGGAAATCCATGTTGAGCGGCTTGTGGACGAAGTCGTCCGCGCCCAGCTCCAGCGCCTTGGCGCTCTGCTGCGTGTCCATGCGTGAGGACATCAGGAAGAACGGGATCTCCCGCGTGGCGTCACGCGCGCGCACCCCGAGCAGCAGGTTGAAGCCGTCCACCTTGGGCAGCGCCACCTCGCTGACAATGGCGGAAGGCCGCTCACGCTCCACCGCCTGACGCGCCTGCGTTCCGTCGGTGACGACGACCACGCGCAGCTCCTCCGCCTTCAGCCGCGCCACCATGGCCGCGCTGAGGATGGGGTCGGGCTCGCACAACAGGACCAGCAGGCCACTCAGCGAGTCGCTCTCCCCGGCGGAGGGAAGCGGCATCACCGTTGGCATGGTGGTGGGGATGTCCGGCGGCATCACCGCGTTGCTGGGCAGCAGGTCGGGCTGCACCACGACGGATGGCTGCGTGGCCGGACGCGACGGCGGAGGCGGGATGAAGCCGGGCTGCGTGGCCGGGCGCGAGGGCGGAGGCGGAATGAAGCCGGGCTGCGTGGCCGGGC
>JBFMGU010000150.1:0-26095 GCA_040752415.1 Myxococcota bacterium | reverse complement strand
CGCCCCTGTTCCTGTTCTCCAGCCTGCTCAATGGCGGAAACCACACTCGTTTCCACTACTTGCATCTCGGTGCGCACCACCTCAGTTTTGACCGCCAGTTTCCTAAACTGTAGGCCACGTGTTCGAATCACGTCGGGGGCACTCTCTTCTTCCGCCCCAGGCCGGCCCAGGTGCCGCGGGCTGCAATTTCCCCTACTGCAACCGCCTGGAGTGCTCGGCGTTCTGGCGCTCGACCTTCGCAAAGAAGCGCGCCGGGTCCCTCTGGAACTGGGCGAAGCATCCAGCGCAGCACGTGAAGAAGCGCTTCCCATCCTGCTCGATGAACGGGCTGTCCTCCTTCACGTCGAACACCGCGTTGCTGACCGGGCACCGGACGAGGTCACCCACCTTGGCACCCGGCTGCGTGACGACGTCCTTCTCCGCGTATTCGCGCTTGGTCCCGCATGCCATGGCGCACATGGCGAAGCCCGGCTCCGCGTCGACTCCCTCGGAGGCCGCAACCGTCGTCTCGCCACCACCCGCAACGCGATAACCGGTCTTCTCGACGACAGACGTCAACACCGCGACGTTGCTCTTGTCGGCGTCGTACGTGACGGTCGCGCGCTTGTCGGTAAAGCTCACTCGGGCATCCGTGACCCCTTCGGCCTCGCGGAATGCCGCGGTCAGCTTTTCCGCGCAGGACTCGCACGTCATTCCGTCAATGGTCAGCGCTGCGGTCGCGGTTCTGGCAGCGGGCTTCTCGTCGTTGTGGAAGAGCGCGCAAATCTGCTCATAGCTGCATCCCGCACCAGCGAAGGCGATCAAGGACGCCACGACGAGGGATCGAACGTTGATCATGTCGGCACACCCTTTCTGAACGCGTGGACCGGAACCAGTGACGAGAGCCTTCCGACGCTCGACCACAGCGACGCCGTCGTGAGCACCGCGACCCCCGCGTACAGCACGCCATCGGATGTTATCGCAAACTTCCCAATGACAATGGCCGCGGCGCCAACAACGCCGACCACCAGCGGAAGCCATTTCCGCGTGCGGCGACTCGTGTACGCCAGCGAGCCCAGGGCGATGGCGAGGAAAACGAACGTGAGTGGCAGGACAACGCGCGCTTCGGCAATGGCCCCAATGCCAAGGCTCGACAGGATCGCCGCGTAGCCAGGCCAACAAGACGGACATGTGACGACGGGGAGCAGCGACAACACCGCGCTCGGAATCGCAGCAAGCGCCACCCGGCGATTGGGAGCCTGCGACACCGCAATGGCACGAGCAATGTCCGCTGACGACGGTGTACCTCGCATCCCATCAGGCCCGGAGTAGAGCCTGCAGCACGCAGCGCCGTCCGTATCCGGGACCCTGACGACATCGCGGCCGTCGACGAGAACCGTGGGCGAGCCGTATTGCCGCACGTACGGCGGACTGGCCGGGTCATCACGACGCCATTCCGTCCACGCCAGCGGCAGACCCAGTTGCGTCAAGGCAGTGCGTAGCTGCTCGCGCGCGGGTTCCACGTTCGGACACGTGTCGTCGAAGATCAGCTCCACGGTCGTCATTGCGTCTCCTCGTCGCGGTCCAAGGCGCGCAGAATCGGGCACTCCTGAATCGGTCCGCCCGACGAGCAATCCGCGATCAGGCAATCCAGCGCGTCCTTCATGCGCGTGAGCGATTGGATCTTGCTCTCGATGTCGGCGATGCGGGCCGCCGCCTTGCTCTTCACGTCGGCGCACTTCCGGCCACGCTCCACGCGCAAAGCGAGCAGCTCGCCAATGTCCTTGAGCGTGAACCCAAGGTCCTTGGCCCGACGGATGAACAGCAAGCGCGCCAACACGTCGTCGTCGTAGTGACGGAAGGCGCCGTCCGTGGCCTCGGGTTCCGGCAGCAGCCCGTTGCGCTGGTAGTAGCGGACGGTCTCCACGTTCACGCCCGCGCGTTTGGCCAAAGTCCCAATGGTGATGCCCGCCATGCCGCTCCCCATTGCCCGCCAAGGTACGGTCCGTACCTAAGTACGGAGTCAAGGGGGATCAACCTCCCCGCCCGGGTTGGCGATGAAGCTGGCGGTTTCCATGGGGTGCGGCTCTCCTGGGGCGACGCGCTTGGTCGGCGAGCAGCGGCCCAGGTGCACGCCACGTCAGCGCGACGATTCCCGAACGTAGTGCAGACCCACGACGCCTGTGGGATACGGCGTCGCCCCCTTCAACGTGAACCGGGTGTGCACGTTCTCCGGGAACAGGCGCTTACCGCCGCCCACCGTCAGCGGATACAGCAGCAGGTGCAGCTCGTCGACAAGGTCATGCGCCAGCAGGGTATGCACCAGCTTGCTGCTTCCATCCGTGACAATGCTCTTGCCCGCTTGTGCCTTGAGCGCGCGAACCTCCGCGACGACGTTGTCCCGGATGATCGTCGTGTTGCGCCAGGTCGGCTTCTCGAGAGTCTTCGAGACGACGTACTTGGCCGGCGCGTTCATGACGTCACCAAACGGGTCCCCAGGTGGCAACGGCTCAAAGGCTTCGGCGTGCCCCACGTAGGTGCGCCGGCCCAGCAGGAAGGCGTCCACGTCCTGCATCAAGGACAGGAAGTGCTTGCCGATGTCGTCATGCCAGTAGGGCATGGTCCAGCCGCCGTGTGCGAACCCGTTGTCGCGATCTTCATCCGCGCCCCCCGGCGCCTGGATGACTCCGTCGAGCGTCATGAACTCTGAAATGATCAACTTCCTCATGGGCGGATCTCCTTGAATCCCTCGGTTCGAGCAGGCCCGTCTGCCCGCTCTGGAACATCGTCGACCGGGGCCGTTCCGGATCGACATCCGCCCCGACTTTTGTGCAACCCCACTCCGCTGAAACGCTCGAGTCCCGGATCACGCCCAGGGAATCCCCGGAGACCGCGCAGACGGGTGCGCAGGGTCCCCCATGGCGGCCAGCAGCGTCGGATGACCAGGCGCGGGACGTCCTGGCGCGTCAGCCAGCTTCGCCCTGGAGCGCCTCACGCAGCGTGACCCGCGCGCGATGAAGCCGGCTCTTCAAGGCGCCCACCGAAATGCCGAGCGCAGCAGCAGCTTCCGGCGCGGTGAGGCCCTCGACGTCGCGCAACAAGATGACCTGGCGGTCCCTGGGATCCATGCGCGCGAGCGCCTCGGCAAGGAGACGGCTCTGCTCCCGGGCCGCAACGGTGTCCTCGAGGGGTGACTGGAAGGGCGTGGGAAGGTCAGCGGCTTCTTCCGCTCGACGCCACCGGTCGAGCATGCGGTAGCACCGGTGACGAACGATGGTGAACAACCAACCCGCGATGCTCCCCGCGGTGCCCCGGAACGTCTTCAACGCGCGCGTGGCCGCCCACAGCGTTTCCTGCACCGCGTCCTCGGCGTCCTCCGTGGTTCGGCACACACGCATCCCGTAGCGGTAGACGCCATTGCGATGGAGCGCGAGAAGGCTCTCCAACGCCTGCTGGTCGCCGGCCTGCGCCGCGGACAAGAGCTGTTCCGGTGTACCCGCCTGCATGCCCCAGAGAGCCTACGACACGGCCAAAGGGTTCAATACCCGCGCGGGATCTTCCGGCCCCGGCTCCGGTCAAGACGGCGCGGGAGATGCGTGACCGACGTGATCCACCGGAAGCTTCGCCCTGAGGAGCACCTCCAGCGACGGGACCAGGCCCCGGCATCCCTCAAGCTCATTCTTGTCGACGAGCATTGTGGGCAATCCGTCCGACGTGGGCGCCGCCAGGAGGATGCAGGGCAGCTGTTCCGCCCGGATGCCCCAGGATGACGGGAGGCTGTCCCGGTGGCGCTCCTCGACCTCGACGCCCAGCCGCGCCTGACACGCCCTCCACGACGGCCGCTTGCCCACCGGGCTGTAGACGATCTCGCAAAGTGCGCAGTCCTCCCGCCCCACGACCTTCTTCAGCGCGTCCAGGAGCATCGCCGCCACGCCGCTCTCGCCGTTGTAGATGAAGATCAACTTCTGGCGTCCCATGCGCACCACCTCCCTTGTTTCCAGCATGAGCAGCCCAGCCGGCAAAAGGGTTCGCGGTGGATGGGTGTGAATGGCCGTTGACGCTGGGAACTCGGGGACACGCTTTGGCGCCCTGCCCCAACGTCGACGTCGCGGGAAACCGGTACGCGCAAGGTTGGCGCGCAATGTGCTGCGCCTGAGGTCGGAGGAATTCAGCGAATGCAAAGGGCGGTGTTGAGCTGGGCGATGATGCTCTGCTGCGCGTGTGGCCAATGGACGCTGGACCCTGAGAGCTGCGCGGAGATTCCCAGGGAGCGGATGAGCCGGCTGCCCTCGAAACTCTCCGAGACCGGCCTCTTCTCCGACATCGCCGGCGACACCACCGCGGATGGCGTCCGCCCTTTCACGCCGCAGTTCCAGCTCTGGAGCGACGGAGCGTCGAAGCGCCGCTGGATCCTCCTTCCCGCGGGAACCCAGATTGACACCCGCAACGCCGACTTCTGGCTGTTCCCCGAGGGAACCAAGCTCTGGAAGGAGTTCACCCGCGACGGGAAGCGCGTGGAGACAAGACTGATCCAGAAGGTCGGTCCCAACCCCGAGGACTGGGCCGCGCAAGCCTACATCTGGAACGGTGAAGGCACCGACGCGCTTGCCGCCCCCGACGGAGCACAGAACGCAGGCGGGACCCCGCACGACGTTCCCTCGTCGACAAAATGCATGGGTTGCCACGACGGGACGGAGAGCCGGGCGCTGGGTTTCTCCGCCATCCAGCTCGCGTACGACGCCCCGGCGGGCTCCTGGGACCTCCGCGACCTCATCGACGAAGGACGGTTGTCCTCACCGCCCGACGCCACGATACAGATCCCGGGCAACGAGGTCGAGCGAAACGCCTTGGGTTACCTGCACGCCAACTGCGCGCACTGCCACAACCTCAGCCGTCCGCCGAGAAAGCCCGTGGAGCCGCCACCCGCGCCCATGTCCCTGCCGCACCTCCCGGGCCTGGAGCACCGCTGCTACGACCCATCCCAGTCATTCGATTTCTTCCTCCGCCTGGGTGAGCTCGGCAGCGTCGAGGCCACGGCCACGTACCGCACGGCGGTAGGCTCGGTGATTGACCGGGGATCACCGGAGAAGTCCGCCGCCGTCAAACGCATCCGGAATGGCGAAATGCCCCCGCTTGGAGTGGAGGTCGTCGACGAGGCGGGCATCGAGATGCTGAGCACCTGGATTCGCGCCCTGTGACGTCGAGGGCGTTGCTCAGAACTGCGACGCCACCTTGGGCCCCAACGCCACCACGACGTGCGTGAGCCACACCGCCCACAGGTTCCCGCGCCAGATGCGCAGCACGCCGAGCACGAGCCCGAAGTACACCGCCCACGTCACCAGCGGCCACCCCTGCGCACCGGCAAGAGGCGCGTAGAAGACGCTCGTCACCAGGAGGGTGAGCAGCGTTCCTTGACGCTCGCGGAGCAGCTTGAACGCGTAGCCGCGGTACAGCGTGTCCTCCGACGCCGCCGAGATGCCCATCATGACCACCGCCGCGGGAAGACTGAGGTTGGCCAGCGTCGGGTCGAAGGCGGGCTGGGCGCGTTGCACCAGCGGGTACAGGACGTAGACGTTGAGGGCCCACAGCACCGCGCCCGCCCCCAGCCCGGTGACGACGTCCAACGCGCTGGGACGCGCCCAACCCAGGTCACGCAGCGTGAGACCGTCCTTCCGGGCGAAGGCGCGCGTCACCAGGAACGCCAGCGAGAAACCCAGCGACACCGGGAACGCGATGACGCGGTCCATCGCCCTTGCCACGTCGTCACCCTGCAGTCCCGCGACGGCCGTGAAGTATGCGCCGAACGTCGAGAACACCACCGCCAACACCAGCGGCAGCATGAACAGCGCGAGCCAGACGCGATGGGGTCTCATGGCACTCCGGCCTGATCACGTCGGGGGCGCAAGGCCCTGGGCGCACGCGGCAGCGCGTTCCATGAGGAGCTTGCGTTCCCGCTCATTGCGCGTGAGCGAGGCGGCCTTCTCGAACTCCGCGCGCGCCTCCGCGTAGCGTTCCAGCTTCACGAGGAAGGTTCCACGCACACTGGGCAGCAGGTGGTAGCGCTGGAGGGTGGGCTCCTCGGTGAGCGTGTCGACGATGGCGAGACCCGCGGCAGGCCCCAACGCCATTCCCACCGCCACGGCGCGGTTCAACTCCACAACGGGCGACGGATTGAGCGCCACCAGCTCCCCGTACAGCTCGGCAATGCGGTTCCAATCCGTCTGATCCGCCGTCCGCGCCCGCGCGTGACACGCGGCGATGGCGGCCTGCAGCACGTAGGGGCCCCGTCCTCCCAGCGCCTCCGCGCGCTCCAGCGCGGCCAGTCCACGACGGACGAGCAGCCAATCCCAGCGCGCGCGGTTCTGATCCATCAGGAGCACGGGCTCCCCCGACGGACCCACGCGCGCCCGCGCACGCGATGCCTGGATCTCCATCAGGGAAACGAGCCCATGCGCCTCCGCTTCATTGGGCACCAGGCCCACGAGGATGCGACCGAGACGCAGCGCGTCCTCACACAGCGCGGGACGCATCCAGTCGTCGCCGGCGGTGGCGGAATAGCCTTCGTTGAAGATGAGGTAGATGACCTCCAGCACCGACGAGAGACGCGCCGCCAATTCCGTCCCGCGCGGCACCTCGTAGGGCACGCGTTTCTCGGCGAGGGTCCGCTTGGCCCGCACAATGCGCTGCGCCACCGTGGGCTCGGGCACCAGGAACGCGCGGGCAATCTCCTCGGTGGTGAGGCCGCCAATGAGACGCAGCGTGAGCGCCACGCGCGCCTCCGACGGAAGCACGGGGTGACACGCGGTGAAAACCAGGCGCAAGAGGTCGTCGCCCACGTCGTCATCCAGCGCAGCGTCGAGGTCCGGAGCGTCCAGGCTGCCCTGGGCCTCGATCTGGTGACCCAGCTCCTCGTGCTTGCGCTCCAGCAGCTTCTTCCGACGCAGCCGGTCGATGGCGCGATGCTTGGCCGTGGCCATCAGCCAGGCACCCGGTTTGTCCGGGATGCCCGACGTGGGCCACTTCTCCAACGCGGCAACCAGTGCGTCCTGCGCAAGCTCCTCGGCCAGGCCCACGTCGCGCACCATGCGCGCAAGACCCGCAATGAGCCGGGCCGACTCAATCCTCCAGACCGCGTTGATGGTTCGGTGCGTCTCGGAAGCCGTCACGGCAACCGATCAGAGCATCCCGCTCCCGCCCCCCGCAAGATGCATGTTCACCATCACGCGTCCCGCACGTCGTCGACCCCGGCCCATCACGCCGGGATCGACGACCACTTCGCCTCACTTCTTGTTCTTCTTCGCCACCTCCGCGCGGAGGCGCTCCTCGGCGGCGCGGATCTCACCGGTGGGGTCGACGGGGGCGAAGTCCTCCGGCGAGACCACCTGGCGGATCTCGATCTCCGACTCGCTCATCATGGGGTTGGGGCAGCGCTTCACCCACTCCACGGCTTCCTGCAGGTCCTTGCACTCCCAGAGCCAGAACCCCGCCACGAGCTCCTTGGTCTCGGAGAACGGCCCGTCCACGACGGTGCGCTTGTTCCCGCTGAACTTCACGCGCGCGCCCTTGGAGCTGGGGTGGAGTCCTTCTCCCGCCACCATCACGCCCGCCTTCACAAGCTCCTCGTTGTACTTGCCCATCTCCTGCAACAGCTTGGGCTCGGGAAGAGCGCCGGTCTCGGACTCCTGGTTGGCCTTGACGATGATCATGAACTTCATTGTCGTCTCTCCTCTGGATGCAGCCGGCGTTGCGTGTGACCGGCGTTGAAGGGTTTCACTCTGACGTCGAACGACGGGCCGCGAAATCGACACGCCATTTTCCATTCCGCGGGATCAACTCCGGGGTCTCCCGGGCCTCCACCCTGACGACGAACGAGGACCGGCAGAATCGACACGCCAGCCGATTTTTTTCATCGGTCAGGCCAAGCCGTGGAAACCCCAAGGGAAACCCGCATCCGGATCTCCACCTTGGCCAGCGTCACGCTCGCGGCGCACACCCGTGATGCCTAGGGCCTCTCCTCCGCCACGCGTTCCGCAACCGCACCAGACAGCGCCCTCCCCTCCTGTTCACGAGGCTGCGTGCCGGGACAACGGCTGTCATGGAGGGACAACCAGAACGAGGTGGCCTCCCGTGGCACCAGCCAGTCACGCGGCGGAAGGTCCAGGCCCAGGGTGCACACCACCACCGAACGTCGCTGCGCCGCGCGGTGGATGCGCTCCAGGGTGTCGTGGAGGGTTGTGCCGGTGAACGGCAGGTAGAGGAAGAACACCGTGGCGTCGTCGCAGTGCATGTGGCGTGCGTCGCCAACCTTGAAGGAGACCCGCGTGAGCCCAAGCTCCGCGGCGCGCACGCGAGCCTCCTCCACCAGGTGCGGCTGCAATTCCACGCCGTGCGCTCGCGCTCCGGTCAGCAGCTCCGCAAGCATCACCACCTTGCCCAGGCCGGCTCCCACGTCGAGGAGGACGTCCTGGGGCCCCAGCGGGATGTCCAGGAACGCGCGCACAATCGCGGCCAGCCCACTGGGGATGTAGCCCACCAGCTCGCCGCCCAACGGCTTCCCCTCCACCCGACGGTGCCCGATGCCCAGCAGCTCCTCGACGACACGGTCTCGCTCGGTGGGCGCGTGGGCAACCAACCAGGCCAGCAGCGCCTCGCCACGCAGTCCTCCGTTGCGGATGGCCTGTCGCGCGGCGGCAACGTCGTGCGGGCGGGGGTTCATCACCGCGAGCCTATCCCAGCCACCGCATCCACTGCGGGAACGCTCGAGGCCGCGCGCAACACATTCGCCCAAGGCCTGGAATCTCCTGCTCCCCGACGGGTCCGGCCTTTGCACCACGCCGTTCCGTCCTCGCGACGCGCCTGTCGCGGGCGGAGGAGCCGGACCATGGACACTCCCGGAACGACCACGAGCAGCAACGTTTCTCCCCCATCAGCATCGGACGCACGACGTGCCGCGGTGGCCGCTCGAGAGGCCGTGTTTGGCGCCGTCAGTGAAGCGCAGCAGATCCTCCGCGCCGCAACGGAGGGTCCTGTCCCCACGCGGAAGGTGCGCGCCAAGCTGGAGCAGGTGGTGGACGCCATCGAGCGGGGCCTTGACGACGAGGAAACCGTGCTCTCCGTGGTGCTGCCGCAGGTGGATGCGTGGGGCCCGGTGCGGATGGAGCGCATGCTGGCCGCGCACGCGGAAGCGCGGAGCGTGGTGAAGCGGCTGAGGGAGCTGGCGCGCATGCAGCGCAGGACGGAGGCCCGACTCGCGCAGGCAGAACGCGCGCTCTCTGAGCTGGTCCGGGCGCTGCAGGATGACGCGCGTGTCTACGTGGGTGGCGACGTGCTCAAGGATGACCCGGTGGTGGCGGGCCAGAGCGACGGCTGACGGGTCCAGGGCGCCAACGAAGTCAGAGGGTCTGAAGGGGAATTCAGAAGTCAGAATACAGAAGTCAGAATGTGCAGGCGGGCCGACGTCGTGAAACACCATTCTGACTTCTGACTTCTGACTCCTGACTTCCTTTCTTGCAGCTGAATACCGCGCGATTCCCAAGCCCCATCAGTACCTGTACACCCCGCGCCCGGTCTTGCGGCCCAGCCAACCGGCGTCCACGTACTGGCGCAGCAGCGTCGAGGGACGGTACTTGGAGTCGCCAAACTGCGTGTGCAGGACCTCCATGATGGCCAGGCACGTGTCCAGGCCAATGAGGTCTGCCAGAGCGAACGGGCCCATGGGGTGGTTGGCGCCCAGCTTCATGGTCTGGTCAATGTCCTCGAACGTTCCCACGCCCTGCTCCGCCGCGCAGAACGCCTCGTTGATCATCGGCATCAGCACGCGGTTGGCCATGAAGCCGGGGAAGTCCTTGCTCACCGTGGTGACCTTGCCCACCTTCTCGGCCAGCGCCTTGGTGGCGGCGTAGGTCTCGTCGCTGGTGGCCAGGCCGCGGATGAGCTCCACCAGCTGCATCACCGGCACCGGGTTCATGAAGTGCATCCCGATGAACTTCTCCGGGCGCGAGGTCACCGCGGCCAGCCGCGTGATGGAGATCGACGACGTGTTGGACGCCAGGATCACGCCCGGCTTCGCCGCCTTGTCCACCTCCTTGAAGATGTTCTTCTTGAGCCCCTCGTTCTCGGTGGCAGCCTCGACGACGAAGTCGGCACCCGCGTGCTTCCCCAGGTCGGTGGTGAAGGTGATGAGGCTGAGTGCCTTGTCCGCCTGCGCCTGCGTGAGCTTCTCCTTCTTCACCAGGCGCCCCAGGCTCTGCTCCACGGTGCTCCTTCCCTTGTCCAGGGCCGCCTGCGAGATGTCCGAGCAGATCACGCTCACGCCTGCCTGCGCGCACACCTGCGCAATGCCATTGCCCATCTGACCGGCGCCAATGACGCCCACCGTGTTGATCGTCGACATGTGTTGCTCCGTGGTTTCCGGGGAAACGAAGACGCCGCGCACCTCGGGACGGCGCGCAGCGTGGGAAGATCAGTCCGCCTTGGCGCCAATGGGCCAGGTGCAGCGGGGGCCCACGCCGGGGTTGCTGCCGTTGTCATTGGGGACGGCCACCAGCTCCCCGACGACAAAGCTGCCACCGTCGGCGTCATGTGCGTCGATGCGCGCCTTCATCAGGTCCGCATCAAACGTCTCCAGCACCACCGTGCCGGACTTGAGCTCCGCGTAGGCGTTCATCTCGCGGCGCTCCACCAGCTGGCTGTCGTCGTCGTCGTCGCCGTGGAAGGCCTGCAGCCACACGGTGCCGGCATCTCCGCGGCCAAGGACGATCTCCTGCCCCAGCGCGTCCTTCATCAGCTCCTCCGCGCTGCGACGACAATTCGTGGTCCCGCTCTGCGACTGCGACGCGGGCACGAACACCAGCTGGATGGGACGGGCGGCCACGCACTGGCCCAGGCGGATGGAGACGTCGCAGGGGAAGTTCTTGAGGCTGCTCTTGGCGCGGGGGAACACGCCGCTGGTCTCGTCGGTGTCACTGACCTCCACACCTTCGCCCTCGGCGGACATGAGGCCGCCCCCGTCCTTCCCATCCAGACGGATCCGGAGGCTGTAGGTGGGCGTGTTGTCCTCGCACGCCCAGACCAACAGCGCTGCCGCCACCAGGAACATCACCCGGGAGCCGCGCATCAGACGCGCTCCACCACCACCGCCACCGCCTCACCGCCACCAATGCACAGGGAGGCCATGCCGCGACGCAGCCCGCGGTCATGCAGCGCGTGGACCAGCGTGGAGAGGATGCGCGCGCCGCTGGCGCCAATGGGGTGGCCCAGCGCCACGGCGCCGCCGTTCACGTTGACCTTGTTGTGATCCAGGCCCATCTCCCGCATGGCAATCATGGTGACGACGGAGAACGCCTCGTTGATCTCCCACAGGTCAATGTCCTTGACGGACAGGTTGGCCTTCTTGAGCGCGTTCTGCATGGCGGGAATGGGCGCGGTGGTGAACCACTCCGGCGCGCCGGCGGCGCTCGCGTAGGCCACAATGCGGGCCAGCGGCTTCTTGCCGTTCTTCTCCGCCCACTCCTTGCTGGTGACGACGACCGCGCTGGCCCCGTCATTGATCTTGGACGCGTTGGCGGCGGTGACCGTGCCATCCTTGCCAAAGGCGGCCTTCAGGGTCTTCATCTTCTCGAAGTCGACCTTGCTGGGCTCCTCGTCGCTGTCGACGATGGTGTCACCCTTCTTGCCGGCGATGGTGACGGGGACGATCTCCGCCTTGAACTTGCCGTTCTTGGTGGCGGCCTGCGCCCGACGGTAGCTCTCCGCGGCGAACGCATCCTGCGCCTCACGGGAGAAGTCCTTCTCGCGCGCGCACAGGTCACCGCAGTTGCCCATGTGCGTGTCCTTGTAGGGATCCCACAGCCCGTCGAAGATCATGGAGTCCACCACCTGCTGGTTGCCCATGCGCATGCCGTTGCGGGCGGTGGGCAGCAGGTACGGCGCGTTGCTCATGGACTCCTGGCCACCGGCCACCAGCACGTGGGCGTCGCCGGCGCGGATGGTCTGGGCCGCCAGCATCACGGCCTTGAGGCCGGAGCCGCACACCTTGTTGAGCGTGGTGCAGGGGATGGTGTTGGGGATGCCTGCGCCCAGGGAGGCCTGCCGCGCGGGGGCCTGGCCCACGCCCGCGGTCAGCACCTCACCCATGTAGACCTCTTCAATCTGGTCGGCGGTCACGCCGGCGCGCTCGAGGGCGGCCTTGATTGCCGCGGAGCCGAGCTGCGGGGCCTTGAGCGCGCTGAGGGCGCCTTGGAAGGAGCCAATGGGGGTGCGAACGGCGGAGAGGATGACAGCGTCTTGCATGGCTTGAACCTGGGCTACTGGGCGCGGTGTGCGCCGGTGTGCGGCGCAGGTAACCGAGGCTTGCGCACACGTCAACGCGCCTTGGGCGGAGGGTGGGCCCGGACCGCGACCGACAAGGTTTGCGCGGTTGGGGATTGACACCGGCGGGGGCGTCGGGACATTAGGGGCAGCACTGCCGGACTGGACCGGCCGTCGCAACGAGGGGTCCGCAAACCACGGGCCGATAGCTCAGCTGGCAGAGCAACGGACTTTTAATCCGTGGGTCCCGGGTTCGATCCCCGGTCGGCTCAACCAACCACCGGACCCCCTCTACGTCCCCATCATCTAGAGGCCCAGGATGCGGCCCTTTCAAGGCTGAAACGCGGGTTCGAATCCCGCTGGGGACACTCTTTTTCCACCGCTGAAGTCCGCGAGTTGCGTGACCATGGAAGCAGACGCAAGCGACGAGCTGGGCGCGATGGGGCTGCTTCTGAGTCAGCGCGCGCGCCGGTAGTGCACGGCGACCGCGCCGTTGCGGAGCGGCTTCGCCGAGACCAGCTCGAGCCGTCGCGTGCTGGGCAGCCCGCTCTGGTACAGGGTCGGGCCGTGGCCGGCGATCCTGGGGTGGACGAGGAACTTGTACTCGTCGATCAGGTCCAGCCGGTCCAGCTCGGTCGCGAGCTTGCCGCTACCGAGGAGCACGCCGGCCGGGGTCGCGTCCTTGAGCTTCTGCACGCCTGCGCGCAGGTCGCCGCCGATGTGGTGGCTGTTGGTCCACGGGAAGTCCTTTCGCGTCGACGACACCACGTACTTCGGCTTGGCCTCCAGCTTGACCGCCCACTCGCGTATCGCCGGCGGCGCCTCCTCGTCGCCGCGGGCGACCGCCGGCCAGTAGCTCTCCATCATCTCGTAGGTGACGCGGCCCCACAGCATCGCCCCGCCCTCGTCCATGACGCGGGTGAAGAAAGCGTGTGTCTCGTCGTCGGCGATTCCCTCCCGGTGGTCGACGCAGCCGTCCAGGGTGACGTTGATGCTGAAGGTCAAGAGTCCCATGCGGCGAGTCTAAGCCCTAGAACGGTAGGAAGCCCAAGGGGTCAACGCTTTCCAGCTTGCTGACATGCTCACACCGAAAGTGTCTTCCTCGGTGACGACGTCAACCGGGCCTCGAATCCCGCTGGGGACACTCTTTTCTCCTGCGTTGAGGCCAGCTCTTTCCGCGACCACGTCAGCGAACGGTAGCTGCTCCAGACCACACCCGTCCGCGTCCGTCGTCGGCAAGGAGCTGTCGACGGGTTCGAAGCGTGCGGAGCCCGCACCGGTAGTCGAGGAAGGTTGAGTCACTCAGCGAGCGACGGGGCTTCGCTGGTTGCGACGCTCGACGCGACCTGCAGGCACAGCCTTCGCACCGCCACCGACGAATGCCGCAAGGTGCTCTCCGGTCAGCGTCGACCTCGCCGCCACCAGCTCGGCCGGGGTGCCCTCGAACACGATCCGCCCGCCGTCGTGACCCGCGCCCGGCCCGAGGTCGATGATCCAGTCGGCGTGCGCCATCACCGCCTGGTGGTGCTCGATCACGATGACGGACTTGCCGGAGTCGACCAGCCGGTCCAGCAGCCCGAGCAGCTGCTCGAGGTCGGCCAGGTGCAGTCCGGTGGTCGGCTCGTCGAGCACGTAGATGGTGCCGTCTTCACCCATGTGCGTGGCCAGCTTGAGGCGCTGCCGCTCGCCACCCGAGAGCGTGGTGAGCGGTTGGCCGAGCTTCAGGTAACCGAGCCCCACGTCGGCCATGCGCTGGAGGATGGCGTGTGCGGCGGGCGTATGCGCCTTGCCCGTCCCAAAGAACTCCACCGCGTCCTTCACCGGCAGGTCCAGCACCTCGGCGATGTTGAGCTTGCCGAGCCGGTATTCCAGCACCGACGCCTGGAACCGCCGGCCTTCGCACTCCTCGCAGACGGTGGTGACGCCGGCCATCATCCCCAGGTCGGTGTAGATCACGCCGGCGCCGTTGCACGTCGGACAGGCACCCTCGGAATTGGCGCTGAACAGGGCCGGCTTCACGCCGTTGGCCTTCGCGAACGCGTTGCGGATGGGATCGAGGAGGCCCGTGTACGTCGCCGGGTTGCTCCGCCGCGAGCCCCGGATTGCGCTCTGGTCGACGGAAACCACGCCTTCCCGCCCGACCACCGAGCCATCGATCAGCGAGCTCTTGCCCGACCCGGCCACGCCGGTCACCACCACCAGCACGCCGAGCGGGATGTCGACGTCAACCTTCTGCAGGTTGTTGGTGGCTGCGCCGCGCACCTTCATCACACCCGACGGCTTCCGCACCGACGACTTCACGGAGGCCCGGTCGTTCAGGTGACGGCCGGTGAGCGTGCCACTCGCCCGGAGCCCGTCGACGCTGCCTTGGAAGACCACCTCGCCGCCGGCGGTGCCTGCGGCGGGGCCAAGGTCGACAACGTGGTCGGCGATCGCCATGACCTCCGGCTTGTGCTCGACGACGAGAACGGTGTTGCCCTTGTCGCGCAGCCGCAGCAGCAGCTCGTTCATCCGCTGGATGTCGTGGGGGTGCAGTCCAATCGTCGGCTCGTCGAAGGCATAGGTCACATCGGTCAGTGAGGAGCCGAGGTGACGGATCATCTTGGTGCGCTGCGCCTCACCGCCTGACAGCGTGCCCGACGGCCGGTCGAGGCTCAGGTAGCCCAGCCCGATCTCCACGAACGAGTCGAGCGTCTCCCCCAGCGCCTTCAGCAGCGGCCCCACGGACGGCTCGTTCAGACCGCGCACCCACTCCGCCAGCTCGTTGATCTGCATCGCGCACGCGTCGGCAATGCTGAGGCCCTTGATCTTGCAGGACCGGGCGGCCTTGGTGAGCCGGGTGCCCTCACACTCAGGACACCTGGAGAACGTCACCGCGCGCTCCACGAACGCCCGGATGTGCGGCTGCATCGCGTCGACGTCCTTGGCCAGGAACGACTTCTGGATCTTCGGGACCAGACCCTCGTAGGTGAGGTTGATACCGTTGACCTTCACCTTGGTCGGTTCCTTGTACAGGAAGTCGTCGAGCTCCTTCCTGGTGTACTTGCGGATCGGCTTGTCCGGGTCGAGACCGGCGGCCGCGAAGATGCGCACCTGCCAGCCTTCGGCGGTGTAGCCGGGAACCTTGAGCGCGCCGTCGGCAAGCGACTTGCTGTCGTCGTACAGCTGCTGCAGATCGAAGTCGCTCACCGAGCCCATGCCCTCGCACTTGGGGCACATGCCGCCGGTGATGGAGAACTCGCGCTTCTCGCGCTTCTTCACGCCGCCCTTCTCGATCGAGACCGCACCGACCCCGCTGACCGACGGGACGTTGAAGGAGAACGCCTGGGGCGAGCCGATGTGTGGCTTGCCGATGCGGCTGAACAGCACCCGCAGCATCGCGTTGGCGTCGGTCACCGTGCCCACCGTCGAGCGCACGTTCGCCCCGATTCGCTCCTGGTCGACGAGGATCGCGGTGGTCAGCCCTTCCAGGACGTCGACGTCAGGCCGGGCCAGCGTTGGCATGAATCCCTGCACGAAGGCGCTGTAGGTCTCGTTGATGAGTCGCTGCGACTCCGCCGCGATGGTGCCGAACACCAGCGACGACTTCCCCGATCCCGAGACACCCGTGAACACCGTGAGGCGCCGCTTGGGAATCTCAAGGCTGACGTCCTTCAGGTTGTTCTCTCGGGCGCCCTGGATGCGGATGAAGTCGTGGCTGTCTGCGGGGTGCTGGGTGGAGGAGGCCATGTTTGCGTTCCTGTCATCAAGGGTGGTGAAAACATTGAAGCCGCGAGCGCGCGGTCACGTCGACGGTAGTCACTCGTCCATCTTCTCCAGAAGCTGTTCAAGCCGATCGACGTGCTCCGTCCAGAAGGCGCGGTAGTGCGAGACCCAGTCGATGAGCGGCTTCATCCCGCGCGGCTCCACCCGGTAGTACACGCAGCGCCCCTCGCGCCGTCCGTTCACCAGTCCGGCGTCTTTCAGGGTGGCAAGGTGCTGCGAGACGGCCGGCTGCGAGATGTCGAAGCGCGCCGTGAGGTCCTTCACCGCCGCTTCGCCCCGCATGAGGGACTTGAAGATCGCCCGGCGGCTGGGATCGGCCAGCGCCTGGAAGATCTTGTTTTCCGCCGCGGCCCCGCTCTGCATGCGCAATGAATAAGCCGATGCTTATTTGTTGTCAAACGCGCGCCTTTCCCAGGAACGTCACGGTGAGGGGCTGCGCGCGATCCCACCTCGGAACCCCTGGGAGCTTCGATGTTTCGCGCGCTGGTGACGGAACCCGGCTCAATGCTGCCGCTTCTTCCGCGACCTTCCCTCCGACGCATCCAGCCGGGCCAGCCCCTCCTCGAACAGCGCGAAGTAGTCCGCGTCCTCGTCCTGGGCTCCCACCAACGCCGCGAGGCCAACGCCGAGCAACGCACCTGCCTGGAGACGGAGCTCCTGCGCGTTCCCCCGACGAGAACGTGCGGCAAGCATGGCAGTGATTCTTCGCAGTGTGTCGGGATACATGCCCAGCATCCGCTGGCGCAGCTCCGGCGTGGCCAGGATGAGCGCCAGGCGACGTCGTTCCATCTCCAGGATTTCCGGCGTCAACGAGTCCATGAACTGGTGCAACGTGCGCCGCACCGCTTCCGCCGGCGAGAGGTCCGCGGGCTGGGCCTTCACCGCATCCAGGAACAGCTCGTCGAACGCGTCGCGCACCACCACGTCGTCCTTCGTCGGGAAGTAGCGGAAGAACGTGGAGCGGGAGACGTTCGCCGCATCCGCGATCTCGTCGGCGGTGACAGCGGCGTAACCGCGCTTGAGGAACAGGCGCATGGCGTGCTGCTGGATCGCCGCGCGGGCCATCTCCTTCTTCCGCGCCCTCCGGCCCGGCGCTGCGGCGTCGAGGGGTTTCACCACAGCAGCGGCACCAGGCGGCTCCTGACCCGACGCGCATACTCCGCGTATCCGGGCAGCTCCCGCGTCAACGTGGCGTCCTCCAGCGCCGTCCTGATGACGACAAGCACCACGAACACCCCAGCCACGACGAGCGCCGGGACGGAACCCAACAGCACGGCCGCGGCGAGGTTGTAGAGCACCGCCCCGGCGTAACCCGGGTGGCGAACGCACGCGTACGGCCCGTTTCCGACGGGGACATGGTTGCGGTCCCGCTGGATGCGCACGTGGCTGGAGAAGAAGGCATTCGCCCGCATGGCCTGCAGCGTGATGGCGTTGCCCACGACGAGGCAGACCAGCGCCGCAAGCGACGGTGCCATGCCCCACGCCGGAGTCCACCCCGAGCGATGGTCCAACCCCGCCAGCGCCAGCATGAGTGGCAGCGAGAGATTCATCCCCCGCACCAGGTGGCGATCCCACGCCGGCGCCAACGCCCCCGCCGTGGCGCGCTCACGTACCAGGTCGGGGTTGGCATCAAAGACGAGCACGTGGAGCGCCGCCACGGCGACCGTCGAGGCCGCGACAAACGCCCACGCCTGCCACCACCCGGCCGTCCCCGCCGTCCCGACGAGCACCAACGCGAACACCGCCCCCGCAGCGCAAGCACGGAGAACGCCGCGGACCACGTTGGCGCGGCTTGAATCTGCTGCCATGACCTTCACGCTCCAAAAATGACACTTAGTCCCATTTGGGACTGAGTGTCAAATTGTTCCGGAGCGAGCGCGGTGGGAGCGCGAGGCTTGCCTGGAGCAGCGGCAGCCGACTTCTCCGTGCTAACCGACGGCGTCGGACACCTTGCCCCATGTCGAAGCGATGGAAACCCGCGGCCTTCTGGGCCCTGACGCTGTTGATGACGGCGACCGTCGTTGGCGGCGCGGGCTGGGTGGGCCGGAGGTTGTGGCGTCAGCAAGGCAAGGGCCTGAACGTGCGCGCGTGGGAGGCCAGCTTCCTGGAGCGCAACCTCGACGTGCCACCCGACGGCCCGCGCGAGGGCTACTGGGGCGCGCGACTGCCTCCGCACACCAAACACTCACGCTTTGGCTGGCACATGGCGGAGGTCCACCATCCTCCCCTCGTCGACGTGGATGAGCGCGGGCTCCAGCGCGTGCCGGGCCCCCGGGATGCTCGTCGGGTGGTGATCCTGGGAGGCAGCGTGGCCACCGGCGCCAACGCCTCCCGCGCGGACCGCACGTACTTCCATCGACTCGCCCAGCTCGCGGCGCAGGATGGCGTCCCCGTCGACATCACCGTCTTCGCGGCGGGCGCGTGGAAATCCGTCCAGGAGGAGGAAGCGCTGCGCCACTTCCTGCACGTGGAGAAGCCCGACGTGGTCCTGGTGCTCAACGGGCTCAATGACGTGCTCAACGGCGCCACCGCGCGCGCTGTACGGCGAGGAAACGCCTACCCACGACGGACGCGCCTGGACCGTCACCTACCACGCCCACGACTACGACGAGCGCGTGCGCCTCTACGCCGAGCACATGCAAGGCATGGCCCGCATGACGTCGGAGCGCGGGGCGAAGCTGGTGGCGGTGTTGCAACCGGCGTTGTTCGAGAAGACGCCGCTCAGTGAGGTGGAACACGTGCTGCTCGCGGGCTACCTGCAGGCGCACCCGTCGCTGGAGAGCCTGACGGGCAGCTACGAGGCCATGCGTCGGGAGCTGCAGCAGTTGGAGGCGAGGGACGTGGCGTCGGTGGCGGATTGTTCACGCGCGTTCAACGGCGAGGCACGCACCACGTTCTCGGACATCTGGCACTTCTCCGACCCGGGCCACGAGCTGCTTGCCCAGTGCATGCGAGACGTCCTGGTGAAGGCGCTGCGCACCCCGGCTACTCCGACGTCACCTTGACCTCCACCGTCGAGACTCCCCGCCACGGCGCCAACGCCGCTGCTTCCACCTCGAGGTGCGTGCGGACCTCTCGGGTCATGGGAGCTACCAGCTCGACGGAGATTCGCAGTCGTTTTCCGCTCTTCGCTGGACGCCACAGCCCCATCAACCGCCCCTCGGCCAGCACCACGCCGGGATTCCCGATGGCGCGCCAGATCCGACGCTGAAGCGCGCGTTCCGGGGCGAGCGTGGTGCGGTCGCGCAGCTGCAGGAACGGGTCGTGGGGGAGAAGGAAGCGGACACCTTGCGGCACGTTCGGTGAGCCCAGCCGCGCCTGGTCCCCACGGTGGACCCAAGCGGTCCTTCCGTCGATGTCGGCTGGAATGAGCTCCTTTGCCACGCGCTTCCACGCATGCTCCGCCTGGGCCAGCCCAATCCCCGCCCACTGCGCCAGCTCCTCCGACGTCGACGGCCCGTAGCAGGCAAGATACCGGCGCACCAGCTCCGCTTCCGCCGTTTCCCGACGAGCCTTCGGCAACGCCTTGCCCAGCCACTGGTCCGTGCGCGCATAACGAACCGCGCCCCCACGACGAGGTCCCACGCACACCACGCCCTGCAATGCCACCACGCTGATCGCGAACCGCACCAGCGACTCGCCCATCGTCTGACCGCGGACAACGATCGACGGAGCGCGCCAGCGCGCCCGCTGCTTCCCCTTCAGCTCGCGGGCGATGCGTTCGGACAGCTCGACGCCCAGCTCATCCTTGGTCACATCCCGCCCGTCCAGCACCTGGCGCGACACCTCCCCTGTCCGCGCCACGAGCTCCGCGGCAGTCATCCCGACGACATCCAACGGAATCACCCCGCCGCCCAGGAAGGCGCGCAGAGATTCCTCGTCGTCAGGAAGCAGTCCCAGCGTGAAGACGGAGGCATCCCGCGTGGGCATCACGTGCGGCGCACCGCGAAGACTCCACGTGGCAAACAGCGTCTTGGCGTTCTCCAGGGCGCGCGTGACGTCGTCGGGGGTCAGGCCGGAAACGCGCGCGTGCATTCCCAGCAGCGCGGAGCCGGGCGGCGTATCCTGGAGCCCGCACGCACCTGCCGTCTGCAGCAGCGAGCCACGAGGGAGGCGCCGGGCAAGGTGATGCCCGTCGAGGCGGAAGGCCAGGACCTGTTCCCGTGAGGCGCGCATGGGGGCGCGTGGTGGCATGGTCATGGGGCAATTTGACACCACGCCGACCCGCGCACGTCGAGGGTTGATCGGGGGCGCCTGTTGAGAGCATGCTCGCTCCGTCGAGCGTTGCCGGACTGCCTCCGCGGGATGCGGAAGGGGGTGCCGCGCAGACCTCGTGGGGCTGGGTCGCGTGAGGGAAGCGGCAAGAGGCGTTGTCCTGCTGGTGGAGGACGACGTGAATCTGCGGGACATCACCCGGGACGCCTTGCAGGAGGCGGGCTACACCGTGCGCGTGGTCAATACGCTCGATGACGCCGTGCCGGAGCTGGCCAACAACACCGTCGACGTCATCGTCGTGGACGTGGGCAAGCCCGGAATGCGCACCGGGCCATTCATGGCGGCCCTGCGCTCCCTGCGCGCGCACGAGAACACACCGGTGGTGGCGTGGAGCGCGTCCCCCACCCTCGCCGAGTACGCCCGTGAGTTCGGCGACACGGGGTTGCTCCACACGCCGGCCACCTTGAGCGGGCTCATCACCGTGCTCGGGCGTCACGTCGCGCGCGGCTAAGTGGAAACACGAACACGGCGCGCACGCGGCTCCCAGACCGCGTCGTCGCCGTCGTCACTCTGTCACCGGATCAACGCACATTGTTTCGCACGCGTTTCGGATCTCGCGCGTTGGTGTGTCGCGCTCATCCGGCTGCCGCTTTGCGTCACCGGTGACGCACCGTCTGACACGGATGTCCGCATCCACACGCGTGCAGCTGCGCGGTCGCACGTGCACCCCCATCCCCACCGTGCTTTCCGCAAACCCGCCAAAAACCATGACAAATCCGCCACTTACACCCACTTCGGCATCCCGAGCGCGGACCGCGGTGTGACCCCCGTCGCGTGCTTTCGGCGCTGGCCCGGCGGCTGCACAGCGGGAGGTCGCGAGCCGAGAGGCACGTCGGGAAAGGAGGCACGCATGACCACGCACAACGTTCAGGCCTCCCGCCCGTTGATGAACAACGCGGAGGTCGCCCAAGGCGGAACGGTTCCGCGCCAAGGCGACGCGATCATGAATACCCATCTCGAGAGTCTGGCCCACAGCGGTTTCCCCCAAGCGACGACGTGGTCTGCGCCTGGCGTGGCGGCTACGCAGGTAAGCCACAAGCTCGAGCACAACCACACGGAGTTCCACGCGGTGCTGGTGATGCCCGCGGGTCCGCAGCGCGACGCGCTGGCCATGGGCCTGTGGGACGCGGGCATGCTCGTGACCACGTTCTCGTCGCCACATGAGGCGGAGGGCGTGCTGATTGGTGAGCGCGTGCACGTGGTCCTGGTGGACCTGCTGCTGGGCCCCACCATGGGTCCAGACATCGTGCGGTGGTTGCAGGCCACGGGGCGTGGCGGCGTGACGGTGGCGGCTTTTGGTGAGGCCACGCCGGAGCTGGCGCAATGGCTCACCACCAACGGCGTCACCTGGTGCGTGCCCCGCCCCGCGGAGCCCACCGTCTTCGGTCGTCAGCTGGGCGAGGCCATGGGCTTCAAGCCCGCCACCTGGCGCTGAGAATCCGCTGTTGGGCGTTTGACCTGTCCGTCACGCGCAGGTACGCCCGGCCTCCTTGACGCGGCCTTCACACCGCCGCGCGGGAGGACAGACGCCGTGACGCAGACAACCCACAAGCCCCTTCTCAACTTCATCCACGGTGAGTGGGTGGCCGGCCGCACTGGCAAGACCGGTCAGAACATCAACCCCGCCAACACCGAGCACGTGCTGGGCACGTACACCCTGGGTGACGCCTCCGACGTGGACGCCGCGGTGGAAGCCGCCAAGGCCGCCCTGCCCGGCTGGCGCGCCACGCCCGCCCCCAAGCGCGGTGAGCTGTTGTTCCGCGCCATGCGGGTCATGGAGGCGCGCAAGGAGGAGCTGGCCCGCGCGCTCACGCTGGAGGAAGGCAAGCTGATTGCAGAGGCGCGTGGCGAGGTGCAGAAGGCCATCAACGTGCTGGAGTTCACCGCCGGAGAAGGCCGCCGCCTCAACGGTGAGACCGCGCCCTCGGAGCTGCCCAACACGTTCACGTACACCGTGCGCGCTCCGCTGGGCGTGGTGGGGATTGTCACGCCGTGGAACTTCCCGGTGTGCATCCCCGTCTGGAAGATTGCCCCCGCGCTGCTGTGCGGCAACGCCGTGGTGTTCAAGCCCGCCTCGCTGACGCCGTGGACGGCCAGCATCCTCGTCGAGATCTTCCATGAGGCCGGCCTGCCCAAGGGGGTGCTGAACCTGGTGATGGGCGGTGGCGGCACGGTGGGCCAGCGCATTGTCACGCACCCGGAGATCGTGGCGGTCTCGTTCACCGGCAGCAACGAGGTGGGCACGCGCCTGTATTCCGACGCCGCGCCGCTGCTCAAGAAGGTGCAATGCGAGATGGGCGGCAAGAACGCGGTCATCGTCCTGGACGACGCGGACCTGGAGCTGGCCGCCGCGGGCACCGTGGGCGGCGCGTTCGGCTCCACCGGTCAGCGCTGCACGGCCACGAGTCGTGTCGTCGTGATGGAGTCGGTGGCGGACAAGTTCGTGGAGCGCGTGGCGGAGCTGACCCGCAAGATCACCGTGGGCGACCCGCTCAAGGATGGCAGCGGCATGGGCCCGGCCGTCGACGAGGGGCAGTTCAAGACGGACCTCAGCTACATCCAGATTGCCAAAGAGGAAGGCGCGCGCCTGGTGTGCGGCGGCGACCGCGTCACCGACGGAGACCTCAAGAAGGGCTACTTCGTGGCGCCCACCGTGTTCGACCACGTCAAGCCCAACATGCGCATTGCCCAGGAGGAGGTCTTTGGCCCGGTGCTCTCCATCCTGCGCGTGAAGTCGTTTGACGAGGCCATCGAGGTGGCCAACGGCGTGCGCTACGGCCTGACCTCCAGCCTCTACACCAACAACGTTGCGCGGGCGTTGCAGTACGTGGACCGGCTGGAGACCGGCATGCTCCACGTCAACAACCCCACCGTGGGCGGAGAGGCGCACCTGCCCTTTGGCGGAACCAAGGCCACCGGCGTGGGCGCACGTGAGATGGGGAAGACCGCCATCGACTTCTACAGCGAGTGGCGCACCGTCTACGTGGACTACACAGGCCAGAAGCGCAGCGGGAATCTCTACTGAGCGCGTGTGGTGACGGATGGGCGGACCTCGCGCGCCGCCCGTCCGTTTCCGACGTCACTCGCGGCTGAGCGCACCACCCGCACTGGTGGCCACCGCGCCGCCGACGATCAGCACCAGCACCACGGGCACCAGGACCGCGCCAACAGCAGCCAGCGCCCACGCGGCACCCGCCGTCATCAGCTCCGCCTGACTGCCATGCGCAAGGCGCGGCAGGCGCGTGTCGGGACTGCTGGAGTCGGGGAAGAGCAGCAGGTTCAACACCGGCACCACGTACACCACGCCGAGCAACATGGTGGCCAACGTGCCCATCACCGCCGTCCCCACCAGGCCCAACACGCCCACGGCCAGGCCGGTCACGCCGCCACCCAGGACACCGGGAGCCCACAGCGGAACCACGCGCGGAGGAGGCGCGGCCGCGGCGGCGGGGGCGGGTGTGGTGGCCTCGGGTGCGGGGCGCGTGGGCGGGTCGGGAACGGCCATCAACGTCGTCACGGGAGCGGGCGAGGCCTCCGCCTCGACGGGCGCGGGAGCGGGCGCCGCGGTGGTGACGGTCTCCGGTTGCGGTGCGCGACGAGGCGGCGGCGGTGGCGGCGGAGGGGGCGCGGCGGTGGCGGACTCCTTGCCCAGCGGCTTGAGGAACTTGCACTTCTTCAGCAGCTCCCCCAGCAGGCTCTTCGCCGACGCCAGCATGGCGTTGGTGCTCCCCGCCATCCGACGCGAAACGCTGGCCACCTCCAGCGCGGTGCGCAGGTCCAGGAGCTTGAGGTTCAGCAGCAATTCCTTGTCCACCTTGAAGATGCTGCCCACCAGCATGTGAGAAACGCCAAGGGCGCCCGCCATCTCGGTGTCGAGCATGGCGCACCGGTCGGAGGCGCAGTCCATGAGCTGTTCCTGCTCCTTGGGACTGAGCCGCACCCCCACCTCATGCGGAGACATCACCAGCGCAAAGGAGGAGACCGTGCGCAGCTCGTCGACGATGGTGAGCGTCAGCAGCTCCGCCGTGACCGCTTCTACGCCGGGCTTGGCGCGCAACGGGAAGACCGCCACCGAGACGGTTTCATCCTTCGCCTTGTCCTTGTCTTTCTCCGCCCCCTGCGCGGGCAACGCCGTCGCGCCCATCAGCAGCAGGGAGGCGATCCCGAACCACGGGCCACGCATGCTTGCCATGGACGAGGCTATACCACCCGCGCGACAGGTGCGGGCAACACCCGGCAATGGCACCATGCAACGCCACGGCCCAGGCCGGAGGGTGATCATGGCGGGACGGGGTTGGCGTTCCAGGTGGCTCATCTGTGGGTTGGCCCTCTCGGCCTGCTCCGAGATGGACACCAGCGCGGTCTGCAACGACAAGTCCGACTGTTCCACCGTCGACAACTACGACTGCGTGGCCAACCGCTGCGTGCTGGTGACCTGGGACGCCGGCGTGGCGCGCGCCAGCACGGGCGGCCCTGACGACGTCACCCGATCCTCCTCCGGCGCCAACGTGAACGCCAGCGGTGGCACAAGCTCGTCGGGGAATGCGTCTTCCGGCGGCAGCACGAGCGCCAACGGCTCCAGCAACGCCAGCGGGGGCACCGCCTCATCCTCCAGCGCAAGCAACGCATCATCGTCCAGCCTTGGCGCCAGCTCGGGGCCAGGCTCGTCGTCGTCCGCCACCGCGAGCAGCTCCTCCGCGGCGTCCTCTTCCAGCGCGGCAGCGACGTCGTCCGCCGCGGGCGTCTCCAGCTCATCGTCGTCATCCGGGCTGGCCAGCACCGGCGGGGTTTCCAGCGCCAGCAGCTCGTCGTCGTCGGGCGGGGGGGATGCCACGGCCGGTGTTTCCAGCTCCAGTTCGTCGTCGGGGTTTGCCAGCACCACGGGTGGCCCGGGGATTACCAGCTCCTCCTCGTCGTCGGGATTCATCACCAGCAGCAGCAGCGGCGGTAGCAGCTCCGGTGTTCCCACCAACGAATGCATGCCCCACGAGTGCCTCAGCGTCCCCGTCTGCTCCATGAGCACCGACTGCGACGGTCTGGCTGGCGACGGAAACATGGACTGGTACGGCGGCATGCCGTTCAACCGCTGCGGCCCCATCCGCTACAACTCCAGCGACGGAAAGCTCTACACCCGGCTGGAATCCCCCGACGCCGGCGACCGCATCCTCGTCATCATCATGCAGGCGGACTTGGGGGTCGATGAGAACGCCGCCATGCTCAACGAGACGAACATGGCCGGCGTGGGACGTTGGTGGGTGACGCGCGTCATCTCCAGCACGCTGGTCAACACCGAGTCCCGCCTGGAGGTGACCGAGCCCATCACCGAGACGCAGCTCTTCATGGGCGCGCGGGCCCAGTTCTGCACGGTGCCGGAGTACGGCGCGCTCACCCTCTACGACGACATCACGCCCGCCCAGGCCTGGGACGGAGAGCGCGGCGGCGTGGTGGCCGTGATGGCGGAGTCCATTTACCTCAACGGTCATGACATCCACGCCGACGCCGCGGGCTTCCGCGGTGGCCAGGGTGGCTCGCCCAACGTGGCTTGCGGTGAGCCGCAGAATCCAGGTGAAGGCATCACCACCTACCCGCCCGCGCCAGTCCCGTCGACGTCCGCGGAGACGCTTGGCGGCGGAGGCGGCACCTACGGCAACGGCGGCGGCGGCGGTGGTGGACATGGCACGCCGGGAGGCGCGGGTGGTGAGGCGCAGTGTGGCCCGGGGATCACGTCGGAGGGCGGCGTGTTCGCGTCTCCCGCAGACGAACGGCT